>NZ_JBPCUJ010000133.1:0-35874 GCF_051011215.1 Lutimonas sp. | reverse complement strand
GGGTATCCTCCAATATGCGTCATCCAAACGCTGACATTTTCCGCCATAAATTTATTGTCCAAAGGGAATTCGGCGCGAATATCCTTGTTGTCAATATTTCCATACACGGCCCTTAAGTCGCTCACTTTCTGAATTGCTGTGCTTACTTCTAATGAACCTATGTCTCCCGCATGCCATACTTCATCTGCCTGTGAGCAGTAATTTAGAATGTTTTCATCGATAAAACTGTGAGAATCTGATAGTAGTAAAATTTTAAGCGCCAAAGTAGAATTGATTTAATTAAGTATCTTTGTGGGGCGTAAAATTAGAGCTTTTTGAGATACTTTATTGAACTTTCTTACAATGGTAGAAACTACCATGGATGGCAAATTCAACCCAATGAAATTTCGATTCAGGAAACCATTGAAAGGGCATTGTCATTATTGTTAAAAAATAAAACCTCCATAGTAGGATGTGGAAGAACCGATACAGGGGTTCATGCCAGTCAATTCTTTGCACATTTTGATGCAAAGCACGAAATAGATAAAGAAAAGTTAAAGTTCAAACTAAATTCTTTTTTGCCGGATGATATTGCTATTTTTCAAATTGTAAGTGTCATTGAGGATGCTCATGCCAGGTTTCAAGCAGTATCAAGGAGTTATCAATATAAGATTTCTTTAGTGAAGGATGTTTTTCAAAAAGAGTTGAGTATGGAAGTTTCGCAGGCAGTTCTCAATGTTGAATTGATGAATAAGGCTGCGAAAATGCTCATGGATTATTCTGATTTTAAGTGCTTTTCGAGAACAAAGACGGATGTGAAAAACTATTTATGCGACATCACTGAGGCCTATTGGGAACAAAATGAAGACCAGCTGGTTTTTACGATTAAGGCGAATCGGTTTTTAAGAAATATGGTAAGAGCTGTGGTTGGGACACTTCTCGAGGTTGGTAAAGGAAAAATGAGTATCGAAGGTTTTCAAAACGTTATTGAGTCAAGAGACCGAACCCGGGCGGGGGCTTCAGTAAAGGCCAAAGGATTGTTTTTGACCTCCGTGGAATATCCGAATCATATTTTTAACAAATAAATATGTCTGAAAAGAAAGAAGATAAGAAAGTCATAGGAAAGGTATATGATGTGAAGCTTTTTAAGCGTCTAATGGCCTATGCCAGTCATTATAAATTACAGTTTAGCATTTCTGTAATAGCTGTGCTTTCGGTGGCTATGCTTGCGGCCATACGGCCCATTCTTTTGAAGGATATCATTGATGACTATATATTTAACAAGGATGCAGAGCAATTGGTGTTTTTCACCTCGATTATGGTGCTGGTACTTGTTTTTGAGGTATTGTTTCAATTTCTGTTTATTTATTTTGCCAACTGGCTTGGGCAGAATATTATCAGAGACATGAGAACTCAGCTTTTTAAGCATTTGCTGCAGTTTAAAATGAAGTATTTTAATACTTCTGCGGTGGGAAAGTTGGTAACCCGAGTTGTGTCTGATATCGAAACCATTGCAAGTGTTTTTGGTCAGGGATTGTTTATGATTATTAGCGATCTTTTGAAAATGTCCGTGATTGCGGTTGTGATGCTTTGGATGAATTGGAGACTGGCCTTGATTGTATTTGCCATTTTACCCATTCTGATTTTTGCAACCAAAATTTTTCAAAAAGCCATGAAAGGCGCTTTTCAGGATGTTAGAACAGAAGTAGCCAACCTCAACAGTTTCGTTCAGGAACGTATTACCGGCATGCGTATCATACAGCTTTTCACGCGTGAAAAAATAGAATATGATAAATTTAAAAGTATCAATGACAAGCATAAAAAGGCCTGGATCAGAACGGTTTGGTATAATTCAATTTTTTTCCCGATCGCTGAAGTACTTCCATCTATTGCCATTGGACTGGTAGTTTGGTACGGAGGTCTAAATGCTGCAACAAGTGATTCGGTTACGGCTGGGCAAATCATCAGTTTTATTATGATGAACAATATGCTCTTCAGACCCTTGAGGCAAATTGCCGATAAGTTTAATACCCTTCAAATGGGGATGGTTGCTGCGGAGCGCGTGTTTAAAATTGTCGATGCGAATGAATCAGAGATTGACACTGGTACCGTGCCTATAACGACCTTTAAAGGGAAGGTTCAATTCAAAGATGTTCATTTCAGTTATATTGATAATGAGGAGGTAATTAAAGGAATTTCTTTTGAGGTGAAACCCGGAGAAACAGTAGCAATTGTTGGAGCAACCGGAGCAGGTAAGTCCACGATAATAAATCTCCTTAATCGATTTTATGATATAAATAGCGGTAGTATTTCTATAGATGATGTGGATATTAAGAACTATAACTTACATCAATTAAGAGATCAGATAGCGGTCGTTTTACAAGATGTTTTTTTGTTCTCAGATACCATATATAATAATATAACACTGAAAGATACTTCCATTTCGATGGAAGAAGTTCAAGCACAGGCAAAAGTAATTGGTATTCATGATTTTATCATGTCCTTACCCGGTGGATATGGCTATAACGTGAAAGAAAGGGGAGTTATGTTGTCGGTGGGACAAAGGCAATTGATTGCCTTTTTACGCGCCTCAGTGAGCAAGCCTGGTATTTTGATTTTAGATGAGGCGACTTCATCAATCGATTCTTATTCTGAAAAGTTGATACAGGAAGCGACAGAAAAATTGACAAAAAACAGAACTTCTATCATTATTGCCCATAGGTTGGCGACTATTCAAAAGGCTGATAAGATCATTGTAATGGAAGATGGGCTGATTGTTGAGCAAGGAAGTCATACAGAGCTATTGGATAAAAAAGGTCATTATAGTAATCTCTATAACATACAGTTTCTTCAAAAGCAAGCGAGTTAAAAGGAAGCTAGGCAAGATCGTCTTTGACCAACTCAGCTAGTTCAGCAAAATCTTCGTAGAGTATAAAGGCACCATTATTTATATAAGAGACTTGTCCTGATTCTTCTGAAACAATGAGTGCCAAGGCATCTGTTCTCGTTGTTATTCCTAGTCCGGCTCTGTGACGCAATCCAAAATGAGCAGGAATTTCCACTGTATTTTCTATAGGTAAAATCACCCTACTGGCCGTAATGGTATCATTTTCAATAACGATAGCCCCATCATGCAGGGGGCTGTTTTTATAAAAGATACTTTTCAAAATAGGTTTATTCACCTTGATTTCCATTTCATCTCCCGTCATTTTGACAAATTCCAAACTGTTATTTCTCTGCAGCACGATCAAGGCACCAGTTTTAATCTTACCCATTTCTTCACAAAAACTAACAATATCATCAATCTGACTATTGGCAGCAATCTCGGTTTTAAAAAATTTGAAATGCTTTAAAATCCCTTTTTTGGAGGCAAAATTTGTAGAACCTACCATCAGTAGAAACTTTCTTATTTCTTGCTGAAAAACAATGATTAACGCAATAAATCCACCCCCTAGAAAATTACCGAGAATATCACTTAAGAGCTCCATTTCAAGAGCTTGCGTGAGTTTCCAGATGAGGTAAATGATGGCGATTCCAATAAAGATATTTATCGCAGCTGTTCCACGTATGAGTCGGAAAATATAGAAGAGTAAGACAGCAACTAAAACAATATCCAGGATGTCTAGAAAGCCAATGTTTAAAAAATTAAATTGATCCAATTCTGAGCGAGTTTTTGTAAATGTATGAATTATTTTACAGTATCAAAATATTCAATTGAATCGCAGCGAATGTCATAAGCATTCAAATAAACTTTTGCCTCAAGATAGGTCTGGTACTGTGTATCGTCCTGATATTTCAAAAGGACTTTAAGCTGTTCTCCTTGTTCGCAAGGTACTTCTTTAGCTATTATTTCGGGCATTTCGACAAGCGGATAACTTCTTCCTTTGATTAAAAACTCATCTTCAAGTAATTCAAGAACCACCGAACATGATCTTCGCTCCACTTCTTTTATCAATTGCAGGGAATCTGAAACAAATTTGGTCCTTGGAAACAGCAACAATGAGATGCTTTCAGACTCAGTGTCCGCATAACTGAAGTAACTTTTCATGCCCCCTTTTTTATGCATGGAGTCCTTGTATTTATTTTTCTGCATGTTGATTAGAATAGGCACTACTTCCTTCATAGGAAGCCTTCTGTCCATATTATAAATCCAGTGGGTGTTTATGATCTTATTGTTCTTGTTCAGATCAGCCATTTTTTTACCCTTGTCATTTTTCATAAAAACCCAAATACTGGAATGATTTTGAATTTCTGAAATTCCTGGTAGATCAATTAAAGGAAGTTGAACCTCTTTTTTTTGACAGGCAGTGAACAGCAGTAAGACTATTAAGCCCGGAAAAATAGTTTGTCTTAATGGCATGATCCAGTTTTTTCGAAAATTAAAATGGCTTCCCGAGCCTCTTTGACGTCGTGCACTCTGAGAATTTTCGCCCCTTTTTTAAGTGCTATCATATGAGCCGCTGTGGTGGCATTTAGGGCCTGGACGGCAGTGCTGTTAAGAGGTTTGTACAGCATCGATTTTCTGGATAAACCTACTAAAACAGGCAAGTTAAACGTATTTAACAGGTCCATTTTTTGCAATAATTCAAAGTTTTGATTCAGGGTTTTGCTAAATCCGAATCCAGGGTCGATAAGTATATCATTGAGTCCCAGTTGACGCAGTTCGAATATTTTTTTTGAGAAATAATGAATCATATCTTTTAACAGATCTTCATAGGTTGTGTTATTCTGCATATTTTGCGGAGTTCCAATCATGTGCATGATACAATAGGGCACCTGTAAATTGGAAACAGTGGCAAACATGTTTTTGTCCAAACCACCGGCAGAGATATCGTTGATCAGACCGGCACCCTCATAAACGGCCTCTTTCGCAATCTGACTTCTAAAAGTGTCTATCGATAAATGAATACCTGGAAATGTTTTCACAAGCAGTTTAACCATAGGCAGCAATCTTGACATTTCTTCTTTTTCAGAGATATGATCGGCATTAGGTCGTGAAGAGTAGGCTCCAAGATCGATAAAAGTGGCTCCTTCTTCCAGCATTTTTTCAACCTGATTCAGAATCTCTTTTTCTGATTTATAGCGTCCACCATCGTAAAACGAATCCGGGGTCACATTCAGGATTCCCATAATCTTTGGCCTGGTCACATCGAGGAGTTGTCCTTTACAATTTAGCAGCATAGATTTATACGATTTACTTAATGACAACGGTGTTTACTACTTTACTCAGTTTAGGTGCTTGATATAATCGCATTTTCGCAATAAGATCATCTATGGATTCACTGACCATGATCATTTCTCTATTCTCTTTTTTAAGGAAACCTTCCTCCACCATATGATCCAGTTGCAGAAGGGTATGTTTAAAGAAATGGTTGGTATTTAAAATGCCAATGGCCTTATTTTCAATTCCCAGTTGCCCTAAGGTAAGGGCCTCAAAGATTTCATCCAAGGTGCCAAAACCGCCCGGAAGAGCAATGTAACCGTCTACCAGTTTCGATATCTTCACCTTTCTTTTTGACATTTTTTTGGTTACGATCATTTCGGAAAGATCGGTATGTGCCACCTCTTCATGTTTCAACAGACCAGGAATTACACCTATTACTTCAGCATTCGACTTGATCATACGATTGGCAATGGCTCCCATGATCCCGATTTTCCCTCCTCCGTAAACAAGTCCAATATTGTTCAAAGCGAAATAATCGGCTAATTTCTCTGCCGCTTGGGCATATTCTTTATTGAACCCTCTACTGGATCCGCAAAACACTGCAATTCGTTTCATATTAAGGGCTTTGATTGATGATTGATTTTGTAAAAATAAGGAAACCAAGGATATTATATCATGAGTTTTTTATAAATTCGTTTCCGTAAAAATAAACATTCACGCTGATATAATTTTATGCAAAATACATCAAAAGAATATGATGCTATAACGGCCAAATGCCGTTCCCTTTTTATGAATAAAATGAGTGATTACGGAAGTGCGTGGCGAATTTTAAGATTACCATCACTGACCGATCAGATTTTTATCAAGGCTCAAAGGATACGACAATTACAAGAAAATTCTGTTAGAAAAGTGGATGAAGGAGAAATGTCTGAATTTATCGGGATCATCAATTATTCGATTATGGCGCTTATTCAGTTGGAGAAAGGAGTGGTTGAGCAACCAGATCTGGATGTTGATCAGGCCGTTGCACTTTATGATAAGCATATAAAAGAGACCAAATCACTTATGGAGAACAAAAACCACGATTATGGTGAAGCCTGGAGGGATATGCGAATAAGTTCTCTGACAGATTTGATTCTTCAAAAATTGCTAAGAGTGAAGCAAATTGAGGACAATGAAGGTAAAACAATTGTTTCTGAAGGAATCGATGCGAATTATCAGGACATGATTAACTATGCTGTATTTGCCTTGATATTAATGAAAATTTAATTATTTAATGATGCAATTATTGACACATGTCATACGGGTTTTTGTAGCAGTGACCTTTATTTTTTCAGGTTTTGTGAAATTGGTGGATCCTTTGGGTTCGGCCTATAAATTCGAAGAATATTTTGGAGCCGATGTGCTGAATCTGGAATTCCTTAGTCCATTTGCGTTGCAGTTTTCCATTTTGTTGATCCTGGCAGAAATTATGTTGGGTGTGATGCTCCTGGTAGGTTTTAAATCAAAAATTACCGTGTGGAGTTTATTTTTTATCAGCCTGTTGTTTTTGTTTTTAACATGGTACTCAGCTTATTATGATAAGGTTACAGATTGTGGATGCTTTGGAGACGCCATCACTTTGACTCCTTGGGAAACCTTCTATAAGAATGTGATATTGATCGTTCTAATTCTGGTGTTGTTGCTGAGAATGTATGATATACAACCCATTTTATCAGATAGTTTTGCCCAACGAGTTAGCTTGATTTCCTTATTGGTGTTTGTGGGAATTGTCATTTATGTTTTGAGGTATTTACCCATTATTGATTTCCGGGCTTATGCTGTTGGAAAAAGTATCCCGGAAGGAATGCTGATTCCGGAAGATGCGGAAAAACCTGTTTATGAGGATACATGGGTCTATAATGTGAATGGTGAGGACAGAACCTTTACAACTGAAGAGAAACCATGGAGCATTGAAGGAGCGACTTTTGTTGACAGAAAGACACGAACCTTGGTTGAAGGGTATGTACCTCCGATTCACGATTTCACGATGGAAAGAGATGGGGAAGATATTACCGACTTGTTGATGGCCAAAGAGAAGCTCATGCTTATTGTGGCTTATAATTTGAGTATGACCAGTGACAAGGGTATGATTAAAATCAAAGAACTCGCAGATCGCGCCATGGAAAGCGGCTATTCTGTATATTGTTTCTCGGCTTCCACACAAGAAGATTATGAGAAGCTAAAGTCCGAATACAAGCTTGATTTTGACTTGCTCTTTTGTGATGAAACAACCTTAAAGACCATTATACGTTCTAATCCAGGGGTCGTTACTCTCAATAAAGGAGTCATCACTGGTAAATGGAGTTGGAGAAGAGCGGAAAAAATAACTTTTAAATAAAGACCGTGAAACAGGTGTTATTGGTATTTCTTGGAGGAGGTTTGGGCAGTGTTGCACGCTATTGGCTTAGTCTCAGATTGAATAATTTTGAGAATGCCATTCCCTTTGGAACCTTACTGGCGAATATTCTGGGTAGTCTGATCATCGGTTTTATTTTAGGCTATTCAGCCAGAAATGATTTTTTAAGTGAAAATCATTCTTTGTTGCTTGCTACAGGATTTTGCGGTGGCTTCACAACCTTTTCAACCTTTGCCTACGAAAATCACCTTTACATCAAGTCAGGTGATTATTTTGGCTTTTTACCTTATATGATCGTGACTTTTGTCCTATCGATATTAGCCGTTTTTTTGGGAATGTATCTGGCTAAACTGGTGTGAACTGCTTAGTCATGAAATGATTTGACACCGGCCTTAATGGCGAGGTCCAGATCATTTGTTTTAGGAGGAATCGGACAGGAATACTTTTCGTTATAAGCACAGTAAGGATTGTATGCCTGATTGAAATCAATAATCATGCTGTCTCCTTCCGGAAGTGACAGATCAATATAACGACCACCTCCATAACTTCCATTGCCATTGGTCAGATCCGTGAAAGGCAGAAACAAATAATCTTCATATTCCGGTGTGAGCACTAATTTTTCGTTCTGGTAAATCTCGAGTGTACATTTTTTGCCCATAATTTCAAAATGAGCCGTAGCATATAATATATAAACAGGTAGCCTGTCTGTTGTGGTTTTCATAGCAAAAGGTTCGCTATCCTTGTGAAAAGTAAGTTGGGCATTTACTATAAAACTGCTGTCGATCGGGTAGAATTCCAGTCCTTCAAATTCAGCCAGATCTTCTTCTGTCAAAGGAGATTCTTCTTTGCTGGAAAATTCTTTATTTAATTTCTGCTGAAATTTTTTAGCACTTTTATATTCTTTTGATTCCTGAGCAAAGGAGACCGCTGCAAGAGAGAGGCAAAGAATCAATAATTTGATTTTCATAAGGAATGTTTTAACCAAATATACCTTAAAAAAATTGAATATTTATCTTTCTATACCTGTATCAATTTTTATGATTTTATAAATACAATGTCAATAAGTATAAAACATATCTTTACAGGATGTTCGAAAAGTTAATACTTCCATATAAAGGTTTATCTAAAGAAGTTTGGTTAATGGCCCTGACTACTCTGATTAACAGAACAGGAGCTATGGTCTTGCCTTTTATGTCTTTATACCTGACAAATTTTTTAGGTTTTTCTAAAGGACAGGTAGGATGGGTGTTGACTTGTTATGGAATAGGTTCCTTGATAGGCGTGTTTGTAGGTGGTAAATTAACCGATCGCATTGGCTATTACAAAGTGATGTTTGTGAGTTTGTTTTGCACCAGTCTGGTATTCTTTGGCTTGCAGTTTATTTCTGACTTTTATGCTTTTTGTCTCGGTATTTTTGTCCTGACTACTTTCGCCGATACCTTTCGGCCAGCCGTCTGGGTGGCCTTGGACGATTATAGCAAACCCGAGAACAGAACACGCTCTGTAACATTGATCAGGCTGGCTATAAATTTAGGATTCTCCATGGGGCCGGCTCTGGGCGGTATCTTAATTACCTATGTGAGCTATCGTAGTTTATTTTGGGTGGATGGACTCACTTGTTTTGCGGCAGGACTGGTGATTTTATTATTTTTAAATCAGAAAAGTGCGGTAAAAACAAGGGAAGAACAAATGAGTACGAAACAATTATCCCCCTATAAAGACAGTCATTATTTAATTTTCTGGTTTGCCTTGTTTTTGATTGGATTTACTTTTGTTCAGTATTTCTCAACCATTCCGCTCTATTATAGTCAGCGTTTGGGATTGGAAGAGGATAAAATTGGGTTGATGTTAGCCATGAATGGTCTGTTGATTTTTTTGACAGAAATGCCGGTGGTAAATACGCTGGACAAAGGGAAATTGGACAATTTGAAAATTGTGATTGCCGGTTCTTTTTTATTGATGTTTAGTTTTCTCATACTCAACATGGGGAACTGGTTAGGTTTTGCAATTTTTGGAATTATATTGATGACTTTTGGTGAAATGCTGGGCTTTCCTTTTTCAAATTCATATGCACTTGACCGATCCAAAATGGGACGTCAGGGGGCTTATATGGCACTTTATAGTATGTCTTTTTCTGTAGCTCATATCTTGGGGCCAAATATCGGTATGCAGTTTTCTGAAAGATTTGGTTTTGAATCTACCTGGTATTTGATGGGAGTCACCTGCCTCGTTGCAGCTATCATTCTTATTTGGCTTCAAAGAAAAGAGCAGTCTTAAATGATTTGCCTATTCGAGGCTCAATCTGGCGAGGTAATCATAATGAACTCCATCGCAGATCTTTTCGCAGGAAAACCCGGCTTGGGTTGCATACGCTGCTAACCTGGAATAATCCATATAGAGCCAGTTGAATTCGTGACCTTTTTGTTTTTTATACGTAAAATGGAAGGTAACCTCTCCGTAATACTTGCCTTCGGTCGGAACATCGTATGAGCCATTTTCATCTTGAAACATATAAATGATGTCGGAAGAATCAATCAGAATCTGACCACCAGGATGTAACAGCGACTTGAGGTGAATCAAAAAACCAGGTAAATTATCCAAAGTCCCACAAATTCCTATTCCGTTCATTAAAGAAATGATACTGTCATATTTTTCATCTTTTAGCAACCAAATATCTTGTTGACAGGCCTTTTTGATCCCTCTGAATTTACAGGCTCCGATAGCTCCTTTTGAAATATCAATGGACCTGACGTCGAAGTTTTTTTCCTGCAGGTATAAAGAGTGACTGCCAGCGCCGCAACCAACATCCAATATTTTACCTTGGCATAGCTGTAGTGCCTTTTGCTCCAATTCAGGCATTTCCTCAAAGGACCTGAAGAGATGTGTTAAGGGTAATTCATCCTGCCCTGCGACAGATGAAAAGGTATTCAAAACTTCTTTTTTTCCTTTCAAATAATCGAGAATGGCTTTTCCGTATATATCATCAATAGTTCCTTTTGACATCGGATTTTATTACTTCATTAAGGTTTTAAATCGTTTATAATTCTCTAAGAATGATGCTTCTAAATTGATATAAATAATTACAAAAACACAAAGACTATGGCTTTGAGGTATTGATTCTTATATCAGGAATGTTCTATGAATCCTTTTTATTCAGCTAGTTTAAGATAGTAAATTCTATGGCTGAATCAGAGTATACGGAATGCGTCTGGGTTTTAAAATCGCTTTCCTCTGCTTTAAAGATGTTTGGAACAAAGGTTTGAGGGTTTAAATCAATCAAAGGAAACCAGGTGCTCTGTACTTGAACCTGAAGTTTGTGTCCTTTCTTAAAAGTATGAAATACATCCTGTAATTTTATATTTACAGGCGTTTTTTGACTAGGAACAAAGGGTTCAGGTCTTGAAAAACTGTTTCTGAATTTTCCTCTCATCACTTCGCTTCGCACCATTAAATGATAATTACTCATTTTAAGGTGATCCTGAAGATCTTCATTGTTATTCTCTAATTCCGCCGGATGAACATCAACTACTTTTACGATCCAGTCTGCATCCGTACCAGTTGTGGAAACCTGCAATTTCGCAAGGATATCGCCGGCCAAGGTAAGGTCTTCTGCTAAAACCTCTGTTTCATAGACCAATACATCGGGTCTTCTGGCTGCAAATCGTTGATCATCCGTCATGTATTTTCTTGGAGTGAACACCGTTTTAATATCTTCAGAATAGGGGACGGGTCTTTTGATGTCACTAATGAAGGAATTTTTGGACACTGGAGCCTGATTGCTTGATAGCAATTGGTCTGCATGCAGGTAAAACTCTTTTTTTGAAGTATTCGAAGGTGGCCATGTCTCATATTTTTTCCAGCTTTTTTTACCTGTATCATACACATAGGCCTCAGGGAGCCCTGAATTGTGATCTCCGTCATTTTTAAGAAAATGCTCGAAAAAAGGAGTTTCTATATTTTTTTGGTAAAAGTTCGAAATCGAATCCCCGAAATAATAGTTACCCACCGCATTTTTAATTTTGGTTCTCGCCCAATCTCCATGCGACCATGGCCCAAACACCATGGTGTTATAATTTTCAGGATTATGAGCTTCAATGGTTTTATAGGTTTCTAAAGGACCATAAAGGTCTTCCGCATCAAACCATCCTCCCACAACCATTGTGGCGACACTGGGTTTTATGTTTTTTAAATGCTGAATGATTCCTTTTTTTTGCCATACACTGTCATAATTTGGGTGGTCAATGAGTTCCTGCCAGAAAAAGTCATCCACCAGATCTTTTTTTCTTAATCCGGGCTGGTCAACATTCTCATATTGAAAGTATGTATTGAGGTTGCTCAAAGGGCCTGCATCCAGAAAAAACTGGTATTGATCTTCTGTTTTTAGATCTGGTGTTTTATACCAGGCCGTGTCAATGGGCTGATCCTTGGGTGTTCCAAAAACAGCAGTAGCCCGGAAATAACTCAATAAATAGGCTCCATTGTGGTGGAAATCGTCAAAAAAGAAGTCACCAATACATGCTTGAGGTGAAGCAGCTTTAAGTGCCGGATGCGCATCTATGGCGGAATACGTTGCATAAAACCCTGGATACGAAATACCCCAGGTTCCAACATTGCCATTATTATTGTCGATATTTTTTACCAGCCAGTCAATGCTGTCATAGGTATCTGTGCTTTCGTCAATTTCCTGATTTGTTTTTTTATTCGGTATATAGGCTCTCATGTTATCATAGGTTCCTTCACTCATCCATCGGCCTCTTACATCCTGATAAACCACAATATAACCATCCTTCATCATGTATTCATTGGGGCCTATGGCGGAGGGGAATTCGTTCTCTCCATAAGGTCTGCAACTGTACGGTGTTCTTTTTAAAAGGATAGGGTAGGGCTTTGTTGCATCCTTGGGACTGTATATGGTCGTATGCAGCTTCACACCATCCCGCATTTCAATCGTAACTTCCTTTTTGTTAAAATGATCTTTTACATAGCTGCTCTTGGCCAATTCGTCGGCCGTGTTATTTTGACTGGTGTCTTTGCAGGATGCAATAGTGACTAAGCTAAGTACCAGCAGTACCAGCATAAGAAGCGGTTTTTTCATGGAGTTTTTAATTATGCAGGTAAAACTACAATAATAATGCAACTTTAAAAACAGTTGAAAGCATGGAGGAATCAACCGAAAATAATTACATATTGCGCCTGTATTGACCACCAACTTCGAACAGGGCTTCAGTGATCTGTCCCAAGGTACACACTTTGGTCGCCTCCATCAACTGCTCAAAGATATTTTCATTTTCAATAGCAGACTTTTTTAAAGTGGTAATTTGGTTTTCGACTTCTTCCTTATTCGCTGTATGCAGGTTTTCAATAACACTGATCTGGTATTTTTTTTCAGTCTCGGTTGCCCTGATGACTTCCTGAGGCAACACCGTTGGAGAACCCTTGCTGTTCAGAAAAGTATTTACACCAATGATTTCTATTTGGCCATTGTGTTTTAATTCTTCGTAATAAAGACTTTCTTCCTGTATTTTTGAACGTTGATACATGGTTTCCATGGCCCCTAAAACACCACCTCTTTCAGTAATTTTATCAAATTCTGCATAGACAGCTTCTTCCACCAAATCGGTCAACTCTTCTATGATAAAAGAACCTTGTAAAGGATTTTCATTTTTTGCCAGACCCAGTTCTTTATTGATGATCAATTGAATGGCCATGGCTCTTCTTACCGACTCTTCAGTAGGGGTTGTAATGGCTTCATCATAGGCGTTGGTATGAAGGGAGTTGCAGTTATCATAAATGGCATAGAGTGCCTGTAAAGTGGTTCGGATATCGTTAAAATCTATCTCTTGTGCGTGCAAAGACCTACCGGAAGTCTGAATATGGTATTTCAGCATCTGTGCTCTTGCATTGGCCCCATATTTCAACTTCATGGCCTTGGCCCAGATTCTCCTGGCAACGCGTCCTATTACGGCGTATTCAGGATCTGTTCCGTTGGAAAAGAAAAATGACAGGTTCGGCCCAAATTTATTGATGTCCATTCCTCGGCTCAAATAATATTCCACATAGGTAAATCCATTGGACAGGGTAAATGCCAGTTGAGAAATCGGATTTGCTCCGGCTTCGGCAATATGGTAGCCAGAAATAGACACTGAATAGAAATTTCTAATCGCGTTATCCGTAAAATATTCCTGTACATCTCCCATCATTTTCAGGGCAAATTCAGTGGAAAAGATACAGGTGTTTTGTGCCTGGTCCTCTTTTAGAATATCAGCCTGAACCGTACCTCGAACCTTGGATAAGGTATCTTTCTTTATGGCCGCATAAATTTCCTGCGGTAAAACTTCATTACCACTAACCCCAAGAAGCATCAGTCCCAGACCATTATTTCCCTCCGGAAGATCTCCCTGATATTGTGGTCTTTGAACGCCTTTTTTCTCGTAGATCTTTTTAATTTTTGATTCTACCTCTTTTTCCAGTTTGTTGGCAGCAATATATTTTTCACATTCCTGATCGATAGCAGTATTCATAAAGAAGCCCAATAACATCGGAGCCGGCCCGTTGATGGTCATTGAAACCGACGTCAATGGATTGGTCAGTTCAAATCCTGAGTATAATTTTTTGGCATCATCCAGGCAACAGATGGAAACACCTGCATTCCCGATTTTTCCGTAGATGTCTGGTCTGTGATCCGGGTCATTCCCATAGAGAGTCACCGAATCAAAAGCAGTTGACAATCTTTTAGCAGGGGCGTTAAGACTTACATAATGAAACCTGCGATTTGTCCTTTCAGGACCTCCTTCACCGGCAAACATTCTTGTAGGGTCTTCACCTGTTCGCTTAAACGGATAAATTCCTGCCGTAAAAGGGAATTCACCAGGAAGGTTTTCTTGTAAAATCCATAGGAGCAAATCACCCCATGCCTCGTATTTTGGCAATGAAATTTTTGGTATTTTCAGGTGTGAAAGGGACGTGGCATGTGTTTTTATTTCAATGGTCCTGTCTCTTACCTTAAACTTAAAGATAGCATCTTTATAGGCTTGTTTTTTTGTTTGGAAACCTATGATGTGTTCCCAGTTATGGGGACTCAGGTTCATTTTGGTCTTTGTGAATTCCTGTATGAGATATTCAATCAAAGGGTTGGTTTCCTCGCCTGTTTCCGTCTTGGTCTGCGTTTTTTTCAGACCATTCGCATCAACTATAAATCCATCGTCGGAAATATTTTGAAGGGTGAGGAATAACCCATACAGTTTTTGAGCAATAGCACTTTGATCTTTTGACCAGCTGTCATAATTGCTGTTTGTATCGGAAATTTCTGATAGATAACGAACCCTTTTAGGGGGGATGATGAATTGCTTTTCACTGACGTCAGCACTTGATTTCATGGAAGAAAGGAAAGAATTTTCTGTTATTTCATCCAGTTTGTCAATAATGTTTTTGTATAAATTATTGGTTCCGGGGTCATTGAATTGTGAAGCAATCGTGCCAAATACGGGCATATTTTCAACGGGTTCTTCCCATAATTGCTGATTTCGCTGAAATTGTTTTTTTACATCTCTTAAAGCGTCGAGACCTCCTTTTTTATCAAACTTATTGAGCGCAATCAAATTTGCAAAATCAAGCATGTCGATTTTTTCTAATTGGGTTGCTGCCCCATATTCCGGAGTCATTACATAAAGAGATAGATCAGAATGGTCAAGAATTTCGGTATCCGACTGACCAATACCTGAAGTTTCTAAAATGATAAGGTCAAAAGAGGCAGCTTTTAATATGTTGACTGCTTCATTCACATGCTTGGAAAGAGCAAGGTTAGACTGACGCGTGGCCAGAGAACGCATATAAACCCTGTTGTTATTGACAGAATTCATTCTAATTCTGTCGCCCAATAAAGCACCTCCGGTTTTTCTTTTTGAAGGATCCACCGAAACAATACCAATATTTTTGTCATTGAAATCAGACAGAAACCTTCTTACCAGTTCATCGACCAAAGATGATTTTCCTGCCCCGCCTGTACCGGTAATTCCTAAAACAGGGGTTTTATGTTTAGGACTGCCAATTTCTTTGAATTTTTTTTCAAAAGCAGCTGGTTGATTTTCAGCCAGGGATATCAACCTCGCTATAACCGGGCTTTGGTTTTTTTGAAGATCCCTGTTTAAATCCGCTGTAATATCAGGTAGGGTAGAGGGGTCAAAATCACATTTTTCAATCATATCATTGATCATACCCTGAAGTCCCATTTGCCTTCCATCATCAGGTGAGTAAATTCGTGTGATGCCATAGGCCATCAATTCTTCGATTTCCTTTGGTAAGATCACGCCTCCGCCTCCGCCGAATATGCGAATATGAGCGCCCCCTTTTTCTTGTAATAAATCATACATGTATTTGAAGTACTCATTATGACCGCCCTGATAGGAGGTCATAGCGATGGCATTGGCATCTTCCTGGATCGCGGTATTGACAACCTCTTCAACACTTCTGTCATGCCCTAAATGAATCACTTCTACCCCGGTTGCCTGAATAATTCGACGCATAATATTAATCGCTGCATCATGCCCGTCAAAGAGAGAGGCGGCAGTAACGATACGAATTTTATGTTTTGGGATATATGGTTTGGCAATCTTCATAGATATATAATTTCTTGGGTGCAAGTTACTGATTTTAGAAAATAAATAGGGTTCCAATTTTTTATCAAATTGAAAGATTCAAAAAAAAGTATACGAATAGATATAAGACTTAACTGTTTCTCCAAAAATATGGAGTAAAAATTATTAATACTGTAAATAATTCAAGTCTTCCGAAAAGCATGAGGAGTGCAGACCACCACTTTCCAAAAGGCGGTAAACTCGCATAATTATTAACCGGGCTAAGATCTCCTAATGCCGGACCGACGTTGCCTAAGGAAGAGGCAGCAGCACCTACCGAAGTCATAAAGTCGATTCCCATAAAACTAAAAACAAGAGAACCAATCACAAAGATGATCAGATAGAGGATAAAGAAGGCCATGATATTAAAAACAATTCCTCTGGTAACCGTTTTTTTATTGTAACGCACAGGAACAATTCCGTTGGGATGTAAACTTCTTTTGAATTCTAAAAAACCGTTTTTGATCATGATAATATGCCGCATGTATTTAACACCACCGGCGGTTGAACCTGCCGATGCACCTAAAAACATCATTATAAAAAACATCACCGTTAAAAAAGGAGTCCAGATGGTAAAATCAGCTGAGACAAAACCTGTGGTAGTGATGACGGCCAGTACCTGAAATAAAGCATGTCTGAAGGAACTTTCAACAGGGCCAAATATTTGTGGATGGGCAATGGCCTGAATAGCTGTGGGCTCTATGGAAACATTGGCATAGAAATAGATAACCAAAGAGGCTACTACTGTGAGAACTATAATGCTTCCAAAATAATACCTGAATTCTTCGTTTTTTCGATATTTGGAGAAGTCTCCTTTTACGGCATAATAACTCAAAACAAAATTTGTTCCCGCGACAAACATAAAGAAACTTATGATGTACTGAATTAAAGGTTGGTCATTCCAAAAGGCGATACTGGCATTCTTTGTAGAAAATCCACCGGTGGATAAGGTGCTCATGGCATGATTAATAGCATCAAAGTAACCCATACCTGCTAATTTTAATAAAATAGCTTCGCTGAGTGTCAAACCAAAATATAAGAACCATAAACGTTTGGCCGTGTCTGTTATTCTCGGGTGTAATTTATCCGCAGAGGGACCTGGGGCCTCAGCTGCAAACATTTGCATTCCTCCAATACCCAGTAAGGGAAGAATGGCAATCGCAAGTACAATGATTCCCATACCTCCAATCCAATGTGTTGTACTTCTCCAGAACAGAATGCTCCG
The DNA here is from genome assembly GCF_051011215.1 of Lutimonas sp. NCBI lineage: Bacteria > Pseudomonadati > Bacteroidota > Flavobacteriia > Flavobacteriales > Flavobacteriaceae > Lutimonas > Lutimonas sp. Next base: position 18,475 of record NZ_JBPCUJ010000133.1, on the reverse strand, counting down.
AGGCATGATTTCAATATCATTCATAATTGATGCACCCGTGGTGGTATATCCAGACATGGTTTCAAAAAAAGCATCGGTAAAAGAAGGAATAGCACCTGAAAGAATATAGGGGAGTGCTCCGGATAACGACATGGTCACCCAACCCAGGGTTACTACGAGGTATCCTTCACGTTTTTTAATTTTTTTCTCAAAGCCTTTTGTAATGAACCTTAAAATAAGACCTACCAAAATTGTGATACCCCCGGCTAAGAATATGCCTTGAGTTACTCCATCGTCAAAATACCAGCTAACCAACCCTGAAATAAGCATAAAACCTCCGTTGAACAGCAGCAGGATACCCATCAGTTGAAGTATGATCTTAAAATTGAATTTTTTCATTTAGGGATCAATTAAAGAATTTCTCAACTTTTGAAATAGTTTTTGGAAAACAGCATACCACCACTTTGTCATTTTCCTGAATCTGGAAATCTCCCAAAGGAATCATCCCGGTGTTGTTTCTGATGACTCCTCCAATGATGGCATTTCTTGGGAATTTAAGATCCTTGATACTTTTTTTAGTGATTTTGGAATTTTTAGGAGCATTGAATTCTAGAATTTCTGCATTTACATCATTTAAGATGGTCATCTCTAAGACATCACCTTTTCTGATATATCTAAAAATACTATTTGCCGCCAGCAGTTTTTTATTGATCAAGGTATCGATCCCGATATTTTTACTCAAACTAAAATAATCAACGTTTTGTACCAAGGCTACGGTTCTTTCCACACCTTTGGATTTGGCCACCAGGCAGGACATGATATTTGTTTCTGACCTTCCTGTTACCGCCACGACGGCATCCATTTCAGATACATTTTCCTCCTCGAGTAATTCTACATCACGGCCGTCTCCATAAATAATCAGCGCATTCGGTAATTCATCAGCCAACTCAATCGCTCTTTTTTTCTTGTATTCGATGAGTTTTATGTTTAGATTTTTGCCACAAAGGTCTCTCGCGGTCTTCGCCCCGATTTTACTTCCTCCCAGAATCAGCACATTTTTGATCGGCTTATTTTTAACAGCAGATAGTCTGTTGAGTTCTTCAACCCCTTTTTCCAGTGTGATAAAATACAACTGATCGCCTTCTTCAAAAACCGTGTTTCCTCTTGGAATAATTGTTTCAGCAGAATTTTTTCTTTTGATCGCCACCGGCATGAAGTTGATGCCTGCGTAAATTCCGGCAGCATCCATAACAGTTTTTCCCACGAAAGGCGCCGATTTTCTGATGGTCATGGCGACCATGGTCAACTTACCTTCTTCAAATTCATGAGTTTCATTGAAGGTTGCTTTTTCCAGCAGCAATTTGATCTCATTTGTGGCTAATTCTTCAGTGGAAATCAATTCATCGATACCTAATTCGGAAAAGTCGATGGAATTTTTTTTGTCCGTGAATTCCGAATTGCTGATTCTTGCAATGGTTTTTTTAGCGCCAAGTTTTTTAGAAATCACACAGGCTGTAATATTCGTGGTCTCAGAAGAGGTTACAGCAATAAATAAGTCGGAGTGTTCAATATTGGCATCTTTTAGTGCTTGAATAGAAGTGGCATCTTCCTGCAAGGTCTTGATATCAAGTTTGGAATCGGCATACAGCAACCTGTCTTTGTCTTTATCGATAAGAATGATCTCATGCGATTCATAGGAAAGCAGCTTAGACAAGTGAAATCCTACTTCGCCGGCCCCTGCAATAATTATTTTCATTTTAATCCAATTGATTGAACATTTCTGTAAAATGAATGAACAGTTAGACTCTCACCTTACTGGAATACAAAGGTATTATTTTTCTTTTATATCTATGGGTTGATCCTCCTACTAATAAATCAACTAAGGATAAAAGGAAATGATTATCAAAGAATGGGAGACTGAAGAGCAACCAAGAGAAAAACTATTTTTAAAAGGCAGCGGTGCACTGTCAGATGCCGAATTACTAGCGATTATAATTGGCTCTGGCAGTCATAATGAAACCGCGCTGATGATTTCGAGAAGAATTCTCAGAAAAGCAGCAGACAATTTGAACAACCTGTCAAAACTAGGTGTCAATGAGCTCAAAAAATTCAAAGGCATCGGAAAGGTAAAGGCCCTAACCATACTTGCGGCTATGGAATTGGGAAAGCGGCAACTATATAGAAAGAAAGTGGAACAGGAAAAGCTGTCTAGCTCTATTACCGTGTATGAGATCATGCAACCTGTGTTGGGCAGCCTTGAACACGAAGAGTTTTGGGTTTTGTTACTTAATAATGCCAATACATTGAAATACAAGTGGTGTTTGAGTATGGGAGGAATTACGGCGACCTTGGTCGATATACGTCTGATTTTTAAAAAAGCACTTGAATTTGGGGCCACCAGTATCATTCTTTGCCATAATCATCCCTCAGGAAATCTGGTGCCGAGTAGCTCCGATATTTCTTTAACAAATAAGGTTGTCAAAGCAGGTGGCCTACTGGATATAAAGGTGCTTGATCATGTCATTATTACGGAGGCCTCATTTTATAGTTTTGCCGATCAGGGCAAACTCTGAGATAGGCTCAAAGAGAGAAAAACAACAATGACTGGATTTGAAAAAGAGATTTTATAATACGCTTTTTATAGTTTACATTTGGTTTGTCAAACGAACCAACTATGCTCTTAGTTTATACCCACAAAATAACCCCGCGTTTAACATATATTTTTAGACATATATTTGTGCGTACGCTTTCTATCGAAGTTGGTTTTACCAATAAGATAGAAGAGTTTATAGGTCATGACGGACCAAAATTTTCCTATACCAAACAGGCCTTGGGTAGTGAGTTGTTCGTGAAGAGTAATGACCTGTTGTTTAATCAGGGAATCGATTATCTGGATATCACTGTGGTGAAATGGGATGATGACCCCTGTTTTTTTCAAACAAATTTTTCCGCCGAAGTCCCTTGCGACATTTTTGCCGCAAGTTTTTACCTGTTGAGCAGGTATGAAGAATACCTGCCTCATGTAAAGGATCAATATGAACGGTTTCCGGCTTCTGAGAGCTTGGCTTATCAGCATAAATTTCTTGACAGACCTGTAATTGATGTGTGGGCTTATAAATTCAGAGAAATTCTTAGCAGGCATTTTGAAAGTTTTGGAGAGGAGATTCGAGAGAGCAACAGAAAGTTCAATTATATATCAACCATTGATATTGATAATGCCTACCAATACAAACACAAAGGATTTACCAGAAGTGTAGGTGGAATTCTTAAGGATTTGATTCATTTTAATATTCAGAATATCTGGATGCGTTTTCTGGTTGTATTTAATATACGAAGAGATCCTTACGATATGTATAAACGTTTGTTAATGATGAAGAAGAAATACGGTATCAAAACGATATTCTTCTTTTTACTTGGTGATTACAGCACGTTCGATAAAAACATTTCGCCTGGAAATACAAGCTATAAATTGTTAATCAAGAATATTGCAGACTATGCAGAAGTGGGAGTTCACCCTTCTTATTTTAGTATGAAAAATGAACTCAAAATTAAAAAGGAAAAAGAAATACTGGAAGGCATTGTTAATTTCCCAATTAAACGATCGCGTCAGCACTATTTGCGCATTGAAGTTCCGGAAACCTATCAGCATTTGGTAGACCTCGAGATTTCAGAGGAATTTTCAATGGGCTATGCTTCCCATTATGGATTTAGAGCCAGTACCTGTACACCTTTCTATTTTTATGATTTGGATTTTGAAATTCAGACGCCTTTAAAAGTATTTCCTTTTGCAGCTATGGATGCAACCTTAAAGGATTATTTGAATTTCACACCCAAGAAAGCCTTTAATACCATGATGAGATTGGCAAAAGAAGTGAGAAAGGTGGATGGCACCTTTATTACTATTTTTCATAACGAATCGGTAGGTGGATCCGGCAGATGGAGAGGCTGGGGAAGGGTCTATGAAAGCTTGCTAGTAGAGCTGAGTAAGGTTTTATGACTTAGCTAAAAAAGAATAATGATCAGGTTTGTTGTAGCGAAAGATATTGACAGAATCAAATATGACCGATGTATAAATAATTCAATCGGCCATAGAATCTATGCGACAAGCTGGTATTTGGATTGTACCTGTGATCGATGGGATCTGATTGTAAAAGGAGACTATGAAGTAGTGATGCCGCTTCCCAATCGAAAAAAATATGGCATTCCTTATGTGTATATGCCCGCCTGGATTCAACAATTGGGTCTGTTCAGTTCAGAAGAAATTACGGAGGATTTAATCGACAGTTTTATAGCAACCATTCCCAGAAAAATTCAATGGATCGACTACCAGTTCAATTCTATGAACAAATTTTCCGGGAACAATATCAGTTTTAGAAAGAACTATCTGCTGCCTATGGATGAAGCTTTTGAGGCAATCATTCAGAAATCCAATAAAAACCGTAAGCGAATCTTCAAAAAAGGATTTGGAGATTGTGTTCTTGATAAGCAGGGTGACAGTGAAGTATTTTTGACTCATTATAAAACCATGCAAAAATCTTTTTCACTTTCTAATACAGCTATTGATAATTTGAGGAATCTATGTGAATCAAAAAACAGGCATGTGCAGGTGTGGAATGTATTTAAAGAAGGTGCGTTTGTCGGAGGATTGATTTGGCTGAAAGATATGCATAGGATTACGTATTTAGTCCCTTTTGCTGATGAGCTTGGTAAGAAAATGGACATACCTTCCTATATCATTTATGAACTAATACAAGAATTTCAGCAACAGAAATTGGTATTGGACTTCGAGGGATCCATGTTGCCTGGAGTGGAAAAATTTTACCAAAGTTTTGGAGCTGAACCCGAGGTATATAGTTATTTCAGAAAAAGACCATTTTGAGTATGTCAGGAAAGTCTATTATTTGTTATTTGGCTGATCGTCATGACCTCTATGACGATAGGATTTATTGGAAAATGGCAGTACCTATGGTCGGCAGAGGGTTTGAAGTTCATTACCTGCTGATAGGTCCAAAGGATGAACAGGGTATCAGCAATGAAGGAGTTCATTATACCATGTTTAAGTTGAAAACTTTTGCTCAGAATAGATTTGTCAATTTCTTTTTGAAAAGACTTAACCCGAAGAATAATTACAGGCGAATGTTTGATCAGGCCAAATTATTAGAGGCAGACATTTATCATTTTCATGATTTATGGATTAACAGGCTCGGACCAAAGTTTAAGAAGTTGAGCCATAAACCTGTGGTCATTTATGATGCGAGAGAGCCTTATGCTGAAGATTATAGATCCTATGTAAAAAGTAGCGTACCCTTGGTGGTAGCAACTTTTGCTTCCTGGGTAGATCGTTGGGAGAAAAAACGGGCATCAAACTATGATTTGGTCATCGCCAATGAAGACAATGTAAGGGTGAATTTTGCACATCATATCGGGGAAGAGAAGTCGATCGTACTTTATAATTATGCGGATACTATTATCGCTGCAAAGGATCATGATTTAAAACAGAAGAAGTACGATCTGATCTACTGTGGAGCTGTCAGCGAAATAAGGGGAGCCATTGAGATGGTCAAGGGCATTCAAAAGGCATCGGATGATCTACCTGATATAAAAGCTATTTTTATAGGGAATTATTATCCTAAATCCTTTAAAGAAGAACTGCAACAAATGATTGATAAGCATGGCCTTAAGGAGCAGATAGAACTTCATGATGCGGTTCCTTATACAAAAGTTGGGGGATTTTATGCCCAGAGCAAAATTGGGTTGGTTTTGTTGAAAAAAGTAGAGACATTTGAGTTGAGCATGCCAATTAAGCTGTTTGAATATATGGCTCATGGACTGCCAATTATTGCCAGTAATTTTGGTCACATGAAAACCTATATTGAAAAGGATGCCTGCGGAGTAACCGTTGATCCAACGAATGATGAAGAGGTAGCTTCCGCAATAGTCAAGTTGTTAACTGACAAGGATTTATTTTCACAATTAAGTGATATGGGCCGGTCCGCGGCTCAGACAAAATATAGATGGGAAATAGAATTTGAGAAATTAGTGGGTCATTATAAAACAAAACTAGATGCAAGAGGGTAAGTTTTTAGATGCTCATGTCTTTAAAAAGGACTTTCTATGGTATTTTTTAGGTTCCTCGGTTCCTATGATCCTTGGTTTTATAAAGACCCCGATTTTTACGCGGCATTTTGACAAAGCTTCTTTTGGTGAACTTGGTATTGTGAGCATCACCTATACCTTTTTGGGAATGATTTTCTTTTCGTGGATCAGTTCCTGTCTTTGGCGTTATTATGCGAAGTACAGGGAAGAAGGAGCACTTGTAGGTCTTTACAGTAATCTTGCCACCTTGTTTTTGATCTCCTGCTTTTTTTTGAGTTTTTTTACTGTTGGCTGGTTTGTTCGTTCTGAAAATGAATTAGTGAAAGATTTAATTCTGTTTTCTTTTCTTCAACTTGTTTTTAACCAGTTGTTTATGGGATACATGGTGGTTGTAAGGCTCAATGGTAAATCTGGATATTATACCATGTTTCATGGTATAAAGTCAGTGCTTGGATTCCTTCTTGCCTTACTATTAGTATTCCATTATCAGCAAAGTATTGTTGCTTTGGTAAGCAGTTTGGCCGTCATTGATCTGGCTGCTATGTTAGTGCTTGCTTATTTAAATCCAGCCGGAATATCTCTTGCAATAAAGGAGGTTAGAATCGTTGTTATTAAACAATTGCTGACCTATGGAGGTGCTGGACTTATTTTAAATATTAGTTTATTAAGCATTGCCTATAGTGATCGGTATATTATAGCCTGGTATTACAAACTCGAAGAAGTTGGGATCTATGATCAGGTGTCGAAGATTGCCCAATTATCAGTATTGGCCTTAATTACCGTTTATTTTAACACGATAAATCCAAGACTTTTGAGGAGGTTGGAAACAGATTTTAAAGCAGCAGAAGAAGAGCTGTCTGTTTATATGTATCCATTTTTGTTGATCGGTGTTCCCATTGTTTTTTATTTGTCTCTGTTCTCGGAAGAACTTGCAACGGTCTTATTAGGACCCGCTTTCAGAGAAGCATATCTGATCATGCCCTTTATTTTTGCAGCCACCTTTCTGCATGGCCTCTCTAATTTTTTTGAACTGAGGTTGAAATTTTCGAACCAACTGACAAGGCTGGGGCTAATAGCGCTGCTTACAGCAGGTTTAAATGTACTGTTAAACCTGTTACTGGTGGGTAGTTTTGGCTATGAATGGGCAGCTCGGTCTACCTTGATTTCCTATGTTTTTATGTTGATACTGTTGTTAACTACAGATAGTTTTATTCGTAAATTACCTTATAAATGGATAGGAGAAATCAGTAAGATTATCGGTGTTTTACTGCTGCAATTTCTTCTTTACAAAACAGTTATTTATATTACAAATCTTCAACTATTGGGCAGAATCAGTATTGGCCTGCTCTTTTTGTCAATGTATTTCATTATTTTTAAAAATTCTATAACCTCATTGAAACTTCCGAATAATTAACAGCCTATGGCCATTAAACATATTTTTTTCGATCTTGACCATACTTTATGGGATTTTGAAAGCAATTCAAAAAAAACCTTTTCTCATATTTTTGATAGAAATAATCTCAGTATTGATTTTGATAAATTTATTGAGGTATACAAGCCTATCAACCATCAGTATTGGAAGCTTTTCAGAGAGGATAAGGTAAGTAAAGCGGAATTGCGTTACGGACGATTGCAACAGACGTTTAAATCGATTGATTTTTCCTATAATGATGACTTAATTCACCTGTTATCTGAGGAGTATATTACTTATTTGGCAGATCATAATGACTTGTTTGATAATGCTATACCGGTATTGGATTATCTGGCTGCCAAATACAAAATGCACATTATTACAAATGGTTTTGAGGAAGTGCAAAACAGGAAACTAAAAAACTCCAAGTTGTTACCTTATTTTGATGAAGTGATCACTTCGGAGAAAGTGGGTGTTAAAAAACCGAACCCAAAGATTTTTAAATACGCCATGGACCTGACAAATGCCGTAAGCAATGAAAGTATGATGATAGGCGATAATTTTGAAGCAGACATTTTAGGTGCCAAGAATATGGGAATGCATGTGATATTCTGCAAGTTTAATGGGGAATCGGCAACTGAAGAAGTTAACAGTGTTGAGAACCTGATTGAATTGAAAAATTTTTTGTAGTACAGTTCAAATCAATCATTTGGGAAAATAACTGTATATTTAGCCATCGTTGTGAACAAGATTGCTAGATTTTCCCCTCATGATCAAAACATACTGTACATACTTAACATTGTTCTTGTTATGCACAAGTGCTATGGCCCAGAACATGCAGATTTTATACGGTTTTGATCAATTACCTCAGACTTTGATGTTGAATCCCGGAGCGGTTGTCGATTATGAAAGACACATAGGTGTACCTTTATTATCAAATGTCTATGCCGTGGCAGGTGCTTCGAACAGGGATGTAACTTATAATAATTTAACGGAGGGAACAGATAGTTCAGGAGATGTCATTAGAAATTTGCATGATTTAGGGTTGAAGGACAGTGAAGTCTTTCTTTTTCATCAACAGATCGAACTTCTCAATGCGGGATTTCGTTTGAATAATCCGACGTATTATCTAAGTTTTGGCATGTACCAGCATACCGATGGTTTTTCAAGTTATCCCGAGGATTTTGGTGACTTGTTTTTTTATGGAGATGATCAGGACCAGAATGGTGTGCCTGAATTTGGAGAAGAATATACTGCGGACCATGTGAATACTGTATTTGAACTGGTGGGTGTGTTTCATGTTGGAATCAGTAAAAAAGTGAATGAAAAATTGAATATAGGTGGAAGACTTAAGCTCTTATCAGGCTCTTTAGGTCTTGAAACTTCTGATAATTCAGGAACTTATTATTTAGGACTGGATCCCTTGTCAAGTGAACCTTTTATTCATAATTATGAGGATATCAGGGTGAGGCTAAATACCTCGGGTATTTTGGATCCCTTTGATCTGAGTAATGATGTAGGCTCCACAGCAGAATTAATAGCAGGCTTATTTTTTGTGAACGGGAATCTTGGAGCAGCTGTGGATCTGGGATTTAACTATCAGCATACCGATGAATTGAGTTTTTCAGGAAGTTTACTGGATCTTGGTGCGCTGTCATTTCAACATAAATTAACAACGATTGATTTTGAAGATGCTGAAATCGCTTCAGACGAGTATTATAATCCCACTGGAAATGAGTTAGACTATTGGAGGGCTAAATATTTATCGGATGAATTGCCGATGACAACGGATGAAATTGGTTTTTCTTATTTTCGATCTCCCAAGCTCAATGCCGCTTTTAGGTATGACAGGAAAAGAAAGGTGAAACAGGATCCTCAGGCTTTTAGAAATGTCAGAGCAGATTTGTCGAGTGATTATTTGTTGAGCACTTTTGGAATGCAGGTTTTTACCGAATTTAGACCAAAATACCCCTTATGGGCTGTCACTGGGTTTTATTCAAGAGAATTGAACAAATATATATCCATCAAAGCCACGTATACCGTAGATAAATTTTCTTATTATAATATTGGTTTTGGTTTTTCCACACATATAAAAAGTTTTAATTTTTATGCGACCGCGGATAATTTAGTAGCTTTGGCATCTTTGAAAGACAGTAATTATCAGTCAGTCCAGTTTGGAATGAACTTTATTTTTAAATAAACAAAAAATGATGTTAAAGCGCTTTTCTCTTTTTTTAATGATCTTCCTATTCATTGGAAATATGTATGCTCAAAGTGAGTTGAATCCTTATAAATATATCATTGTCCCCAAACAATATGATTTCTTAAAGAAAGAGAATCAATACAGGCTTAATTCTTACACGAAGCATCTGTTTGCTGAAGAAGGATATCAGGTTTTTTATGATGATGCCAGTTTCCCGGAGGATCTTATTACCGATCCTTGTCTCGGACTCAGAGCGAATGTTCTTAATAATTCCAGTGCTTTTACGACAAAAATATTTCTGGTGTTGGATAATTGTGCGGGTGAAGAGGTCTTTCGAAGTTTGGAAGGAAAAAGTAAAGTCAAGGAATTGGACAAGACTTATATCGATGCCTTAAAGAAAAGTTTTGTTTCAATTGAGGCCTTAAATTACGTGTATGATCCAACGATTGCTGATAGAGCCTCAGACATAAATGATAATGCTGCGTCAAGTGGAGCCGTGACTGCTGTGGCAGCTACAACGGTTGTAAATCAAGAGAAGCAAGAGAGCGAACCTAAGGAGGCAGTTATAGAAAGCCCTGATACCCAGTCTAAAGTATCTGAGAAACCGATACCCGCAGCGGCTGTAGTCGTGCCTGTTGCTGCTGAGGAAAAGAAGGTGGAGGAAACACCAGAAGCTGATACTGTAAAGAACGAAAGTGTTGCCAGAGCTTTTCAGAATGAAAATATTTCTTTTTTGTTGTTGGATCAGGGAGCTCAATTGCAGGCTTTTGTCAGTCAAAGTAAAAACAACAATTACAAGCCGGGAGAATTGATAGGAACGTTTAAAAAATCCTCCTTGCCAAATGTGTTTAAGGTTTCCTGGAAGAAACCAATGGATGGAGTGGAAGAGACCACGGCTTATTTTGATGATGTGGGAAATTTAAGAGTTGATGTGTATCAGGACGGGACTCTAAAAACACTGACATTTACCGAGCTAAAATAAGCGATGTATCAATAGTCGTATTTAGATTTCCAACGCTTTTTTAAAAATTCTCTGAACTGATTTTCGCGCGGGTTGTTCCCTGGCTCATAAAATTTTTGATGCGCTAATTCATCTGGTAAAAACTCTTGCTCCGCAAAGTTTAGTGGAAAGTCATGCGAATATTTATAGTCTTTTCCATAATCCAGTTCTCTCATTAACTTGGTTGGTGCGTTTCGAAGGTGCAAAGGAATAGAAAGGTCTCCGGTTGATTTTACTGCTTGCTGGGCTTTATTGATGGCTATATAGGAGGCATTACTCTTGGTAGAATTGGCCAGGTAAACCGCACATTGACTTAAAATGATTCTGCTCTCAGGATTGCCGACAACAGATACTGCCTGAAAGGTGTTATTGGCGAGAATCAAAGCCGTTGGGTTGGCGTTCCCAATATCTTCAGAGGCGAGAATCAATAATCTTCTGGCGATAAATTTGACATCTTCACCTCCTTCAATCATTCTGGCCAGCCAATAGACAGCTGCATTGGGATCACTACCTCTGATTGATTTTATAAAGGCAGAAATGATATCATAATGCTGTTCACCGGTTTTGTCATAGCGAACCGTATTTTTTTGAACCTTGCTCAACACCAGTTCATTGGTGATTTTTATGGGAGCAGTTTGAGAATTGACGACCAACTCAAATATATTCAATAGTTTTCTCGCGTCGCCTCCTGAGAGTTGCAGCAAGGCTTCTGTTTCAATCAGTTCAACAGATTTTTGAGAAATATAGCTGTCTTTATCAATAGCGCGTTTTAATAGAGAAATCAGATCGTTTTTATCAAATGCATTTAGGATATAAATCTGACATCTTGATAAGAGGGCGGGAATTACTTCGAAACTTGGGTTTTCAGTAGTAGCACCTATCAGCGTTACCCAGCCTTTCTCAACAGCTCCTAATAGAGAATCCTGTTGTGATTTACTAAAACGGTGTATTTCATCAATAAAAAGAATGGGGTTTTTCGCAGTAAACAATCCTCCCGAAGATTTTGCCTTTTCAATGATTTCTCTTACTTCTTTAACTCCGGAATTGATCGCGCTTAAAGAATAAAAAGGTCTGCCGGATTGTGTAGCAATGATGTTGGCCAGCGTCGTTTTACCGGTTCCTGGCGGACCCCATAAAATCAATGATGGAATCAATCCATTTTGAATATGAGCAGTGAGGGCACCATTCTTGCCGACCAAGTGTTGCTGACTCACGTAATCTTCCAAAGTATGCGGCCTTATTCTTTCTGCCAAGGGTTGATTCATCCTGTAAAAGTAAACTAAAAACTTACATGATTAAAGTCTTGCCAATGATTTTCTATGTAGATGAACACGACCGGATTAATTAGAGGATTATTGTATTTTAGCTTTTTAGAGCTTTCAGTTCATGAGTCAAAAAGAATTTAAATTTGCGCCCTGGATCTTGGCGGTACCATTGTATTTGGTGATTTTTATCTGGTTCGTCTATTGGTTTGAAGTAAAGCAGGGTTTTAACTTTAATACCTATGGAATTCATCCCAGACATCTTTTGGGATTAAGGGGTATCTTTCTTTCGCCTTTTATTCACGGTGATGTTAAACATCTCTATCATAATTCAGCTCCATTGTTTGTCTTGCTTTTCAGCCTGTTTTATTTTTACAGAGAAATTGCCTGGAAGGTTCTTTTTTATGGGGCTTTTCTGACTGGGTTACTCACCTGGATCATTGGAAGAAATTCCTATCATATTGGTGCCAGTGGAATCATTTATATGCTCTTTAGTTTTATTTTTTTAAGCGGTGTGCTTCGAAAAAATTACAGGCTTGTTGCCGTTTCGTTGATGGTTATTTTTTTATATGGAAGTATGGTTTGGTATGTGCTGCCCGTAAAGGAAAGTATTTCCTGGGAGGGTCACTTGTCTGGTTTGCTTATTGGAATTGTTTTTGCAATTTTTTACAGGAGTTCAGGACCTCAAAAATTTCAGTATGATTGGGAGAAAGAAAATTATGAACCAGATGAATTTGATCAGTTATTCGAAGAACGAGAAACTCAAGCTGAATCTGGAGAAAAGAATCAAATGAATTAAAAGAATAAGACTATTTTAAGCCTCTCTGACGAACAATCTCATAAAGAGTAGCGCCACATGCCACAGAGACATTTAATGATTCTATATCACCCAATAATGGAAGTTTCCCTTTGTGATCTGAATTCTTTAAAACAGAATTCGAAATACCTTTGTCTTCTGATCCCATGATAACAGCAGTAGGCCCAGCATAGTCTAAGTCGTAAATGGATGTGTGGGTCTTTTCCGTAACAGAAACAATCTGAATACCATGAGCTTTTAACTGATAAACGGCGTCTAAGATGTGATTTACTTTACAAATGGAAAGTTTAAAGGCAGCACCGGCAGACGTTTTAATAGCGTCGGCATTTATCGGGGCATTTCCATGAGAAGGAAGGATCACAGTATCAACACCTGTGCATTCTGCGGTTCGCAGCATCGCACCTAAATTTCTCACATCACTAATTTGGTCAAACAGCAAGAAAAGGGGAGCGGCGGCAAGATCTATTTCCTCTAAAACGCTATCCAGATCTTGATAGGTAATGGAAGATATTTTGGCAACAGCTCCTTGATGATTTTGAAATTTTGAAAGCTTATTGAGTTTTTCGATCGGGACGTAACTATACGATATATTATTGTCATTGATCTTATGTTGCAACGCTTTTGCTAAAGAGCCCTGAATCTCTTTTTGAAGGTATACTTTTTCAATTTCTTTACCAGCATCGATCGCTTCTAAAATAGCCCGTAATCCGAAGATCTTGGTTGTGTCTTTTTCCATGCTGCGAAGGTAAGATAATTTTAGAGACTAAGTGAGGTGGGAAAGTATGAGTGATTATAAAAAAAAACCATCCCGCCAGAGGCGGGATGGTATCAACATATAAAAAGTGTCTAATCTAAATTATATATTAAGTTTTAGTCAGGAGTATTTCCGTTATCGTTTCCTTTACCGTTGATATCCCAGAATACACGAGAATCTAAATTGTCACCACCTATTGCTGCAGAAGCTGCATCATAGTTGTCACCGTTAATATTAGGTTCGTCATTAGGATAGATATAACGTCTTGGCACTGGTAATAAAGATCCACCTGCAATATTCATTTTAGGATAATCTAATAATTTCCAAGAACTCCAAGATTCAAATCCATTGATCATATAAAGAGCAAGGTATTTTTGAACTCCAATTCTTTCAGCATATGTGGCTGTTCCATAAGCAACAGTTGGTTGTGCTAAATAAGCAGCAGCATCAGCATCACTTCCACCATAGAATTTGATAGAAGAAGTAACACCTTCATTATAGTAGGCTTCAGCATCAGCACCTGAAAGGATACCTTTAGCAGCAGCTTCAGCTACCAAGAACATAACTTCCGAATAAGACATTAACAAACCTGGAAGATCTGACTCCTGGAAGTAAGGACCAATATGCGTATAGTTCGCAAAAGGACTATTTACACCATAGATTCCACCTTCATAAGGAGTAATGTTATCATCCAAGAAGATAGGAGTTCTAGGGTCATTTAAAGGTACAATCAAGTCAACAAATGTGTTCGCAACGATAAAGTCAGAACGACCAGATTGAACTAAACTAGTCCATAAAGGATTCGTGTTTGGTGGACTTGCTTCAAATGGATATTCAAAGTTATCTTCGTCAGATCCAAAAACACCAGCCGAGTATGCTTCTCCAGCTTTAGCTATAGCTAAGCCTTGATCAGCATCAGCAACTCGAACAGCCATTTTCAATTTCAAAGAGTTACCAAATTTGATCCACGCGTCAGAGTCACCATTGTAGATTAAATCTGCATCAGCAAAACCTGTTCCACCAGCTTGTAAAGTAACTAAAGCTTGGTCTAAACGTCTGAATAAATCAGTGTAAATTGCTTGATCATCGTCGTACTTAGGTAAGTATGTACCATCTGCCGCTTTTAAAGCTTCAGTATAAGGAACATCTCCAAAAGTATCAACTAATATGTGCCATGTAAACACTTCTAACAACTCAATTTGTCCTAACTTGTTCGCTTTGTCTGCAGGTAAATCGTTGTTATCTGTAACAATTTGTTTAGCATCAGCCAAGTCATTCAAAATATCACGATATAAGTAAGTAAACATAGTACCACCAATATCTCTTGTTCTTAAATCATAATTAGGCTCATCCTGGTAGGTAGTAGACGCAACATTCTGCGAATAGTACTTATAGATGTTGTAATTAACACTGATACTCGTCAATCTCAAGAAGAGTGTATATTCAGCACTTGTCACTAAAAAATCTGCAGGAACTTCTGCCGGATTTTTTGTATCTACATTCCAGCCCTCAAAATCTTCACACGAAGTTGAGACAACTAAAAGTAGAACTATTAAAAATAAATTCTTCATTTTTTTCATTTTTTTCATTATTAAAAGTCTATTTTAACACTAAATCCTACGTCTCTAGTTGATGGGTAAACCCCAGACTGATAACCTTGAATATTACCAGAACTCAATCCGCCTTCTGGATCAGAATAAGGAGTGTTTTTACTGAATATGTGTAAATTTCTACCAATTGCTGTAAAAGTCATGGCTTGAATTTTTCCTCTGAATACGTCGCTGTTAAGTTTGTAAGACAAAGACATTTCTCTTAGTTTAACAAAACTAGCATCATAAACGTGTAATGCATTTGGAGCTCTTACCCAACCTAAAGCATTTGCGTAATAATCATATCTACCTCTAACAGTGTTAGGAGATCCATCAGGTGTAACACCATCAAGAACTAAACCTCCACCTTGATCAATTGGGTTACGAACTGGATTTCCAAGATCGTTATTTCCAACTGTGTTATCATTGATACCTGTACCATTTCCGTACCAAGTATCTAAAGAGAATACATTACCACCATCTTGCATGTCAATCAAGAAGCTAAAGCTTAAGTTTTTCCATGTAATTCTGTTGTTAATACCTCCTCTGAAGTTTGCCTGGTAAGAACCTAAGTTCTCAGTAGAACTAGCAGATCTTTCGTAAAAACCAGTAGTTTGGTTTACAACTTTTCCACCGTTATCAGCATAAACAAAGTCAGTACCTTGAATCATACCATAAGGCTCACCAACTGTAGCGTTGATAGAAATACCACCTTGTACACTTGCTAATAATAAGTTGTCAAGACCTGAAGGCAATGATAATACTTCACTTTGGTTTTTACTAAAGTTCAAATCAATTCTCCATTCCCAATCTTGGTTTTTCACAGGAGAACCCCAAACAGTAGCTTCAATACCTTTGTTTTGAATTTCACCAGCATTTAACCACTGACCAGTATAACCAGTAGAAGCACTAATAGTTACAGGAGTAATTAAATCTTCAGAAGTCTTGTCATATAATGAAACGTCAAGTCCTAATCTGTTTTTGAACATTGCCATTTCCAAACCTAATTCAAGTTCGTTTGAAGTCTCAGCCTGAAGATTAGCATTGTTGTTTCTACTTGGAAGAGAAGCCGTTGGCTGACCACCAGTAATGTTACCTAACGCATACGTGTTATACAATGATAAAGGTCTTGCAGTGTTACCCGTTTTAGCGTAACCAAATCTAAGTTTACCTAAAGAGATCGCATTAGAATTCAATAAACTTGACCATAAGAAACTCAATGAACCTGAATAGTAGTCATAAGAATTATTATCCTCTGGTAAGTTTGAAGAAGTATCTCTTCTGTAAGAACCTTCTAAGTAAAGTAAGTTTTTCCACCCTAAAGAAGCATTCGCATAGAAACCGTTAATTCCAGAATAGTATTCGTATTCAGTTGGAGCTAATAATGGACTAGCAGAGTTGCTCAAAGAGTATAAACGAGGAACGTTCAGTCCACCATTCGTTTGTGCTCTAATACTTGAGTATTCGATTCTGTTAATGTTCGTACCAAGTACACCGGCTAACGTAAAGTTATCCCAAGACTTGTTGAAGTTTAACATGAAATCGTAGTTGTTCTCGATAAAACGTTCGTTAAAACGAGCATATTCAGGAACATCTACAGATCCGATAGCAATTCTTTCTTCTTGGAAAGAGTTGTAGTTATCAATTGTAGCTCTACCTAAAATACTTAACCAGTCATTGATCTGGTATGTTAAAGTAACATCACCGAAAATACGATCTCTAACATCATTTTGATAGTTCTCGTAACGAGTCCAGTATGGGTTATCAGTATAAATAGGAGTTCTATTTGTTAATGGATCATTCGCATTCCAAGTAATGTTTTTTCTTGTTGCGAAATAAGCATCTTTTTGATCTTTGAAATCAACGTTAGCCTGATTCCATTGTCTCATAGACTGTAATACGTTTTGAGCATCATAACCTGTACCATAACGACCTTTACCAGCTGTGTTAGAGTAATTAGCTCTTACACTTGCCTTGAACTTGTCCGTTAAGTTTAAGCTACCATTAAATGCTATTGTATGTCTTCTAATATTTGAATTTGGTAAAATACCTGATTGGTCAAGATTTGTATAACCTAATCTGAAATCACCTTTTTCACTTGCTCCGTTAAGGTCAACACTGTTAAACATTGTAACACCCGTTGTGAAAAATGAAGTTGGATCATTTTCAGCAGCTACCCATGGAGTAGGCTGTAAGTAAGTATCCAATTCTGGATACCAAGAATCCCATTGGTATACCAAAAGGTTTTCGTCGAAGATAGCACCATAAGAAGCATCTTCAGTAGAAGCAGTTGTTAATTCTAAGACACCGTCTCCGTTAAGATCTCTCTCGAAGAAACCACCGTCTCTAGGCCCACCTGCATCATAATAGTAATCTGAATAACCAGCACCATACTCTTTTTGGTAACGGTTAAATGTATCAGGGTTAAAAGTGTTCATAGTAACAGAAGAATTGATAGTTACACCAATTGCTTTGTTCCCGTGATCTCTACCTTTTTTAGTTGTAATCAAGATAACACCATTGGCAGCTCTTGAACCGTATAGTGCAGTAGCACCACCACCTTTAAGAACGTTCACAGACTCAATATCGTCTGGGTTGATATCCTGAGCAGCATTACCGTAGTCATAACCACCACGACCAGTTGTTACATTCGAAGTGTTATTGTTAATGTTACTAATTGGAACACCATCAACAACGAATAACGCCTGGTTACTGTTAAACATCGAGGAATACCCTCTAATTACAACGTTTGTTGATCCACCTAATGTACCACTAGATTTTACATCAACACCTGAAGCCTTACCTGTCAAAGAGTTGACGAAGTTAGGATCTTTAACGGTATTGATTGCTTCTCCACTCACTTCTTGAGTCGCATAACCTAAAGATTTCTTTTCTCTTTCAATACCCAATGCAGTAACTACTACTTCATCTAAGGTATTTTCTTCAGAGACCATTGTTACGTTGATTGCGCTTTCAGCTCCAACTGTTTTTGTTACCGTAGTCATACCTACAAAACTAAAACGAAGGACGTCTCCGCTGCTAGCTTCAATAGAATAATTACCGTCAAAATCAGTCTCAGTACCTGAAGTGGTACCTTCAATCAAAACACTAACTCCTGGTAACGCTCCGGATTCATCCGACACAGTACCAGTGATAGTTCTTTCTTGTGCAAAAGAAATTTGCACTACAAACGCTAGTAAAAGCGTCATAATTCCACTTAACTTTGTTTTCATTATATAAATTATTTGAATTAATTTGAGCCAAAAATCTTAATAAAAAGTTAATATACCAAGTTTTTAACATAAAAATTTAAAAAAAAGGTTAACGCTTTGTTAAGAAGAATGGCGTTTGTACTAGTAGGATG
>NZ_JBPCUJ010000132.1:0-108445 GCF_051011215.1 Lutimonas sp. | reverse complement strand
TTATCAAGGCTTTTTTTATTTTTGCCTTTTTAAACTAAAAGAGGTGTATGATCAATCAGAATGGTAATATTATCAAATCAGAGGAAATTCAACTGGATCAGCAGAACAGAGCCTTTAAATATGGGGATGGTATTTTTGATACACTTAAGTTTGAGAGCGGGCAGATCAATTTTGTAGAAGACCATTATTTTAGATTGATGTCTTCCATGAGGATGCTAAGAATGAAGATCCCTATGGATTTTACGCTTGAGTATTATATCAAACAGATAAAGTTGACCCTGATGGCAAATGATCTAAATGATTCAGGAAGAATTCGTGTCGATGTTTTCAGAAAAAGTGGTGGTTTATATACACCTGAGACCAATGAAATTGAATACGTGATTCAGGTCGGTGAGATTCGAGACCGTGACCAAAACAGCATTGAAATAGAACTTTTCAAAGACTTTCCTTTGGCCTCCGGACTTCTTTCCACGATAAAGACGAATAACAGAATCATCAATGTTTTGGGGAGTGTTTTTGCCAAGGAGAATAATTACCAGAATTGTATGTTACTCAATGAAAAAAAGGAATTGGTAGAAGCGCTCAATGCAAACGTTTTTCTGATCAAAGGGAATGATGTATTGACTCCTTCCCTTGAAACAGGTTGTATCAACGGAATCATTCGAAAGAAACTAATCGAAATGCTGAAGAAGCACGATACCTTTACTATTCAAGAAACGAAGATTTCTCCTTTTGATTTATTAAAAGTGGATGAAGTTTTCCTGACCAATTCGATAAATGAAATACAATCAGTAGCTACCTATAGAAAGAAATCGTACGCAAAAGTAAAAACTGCAATGATCGAGCAGTTGTTTTCTTTAGAGGTAAAAAAGTAATTTAATTCAAACTTGGATCTTTTGGAGAATTGGCCCATAGTTGGTAGATTCCACCAAACTTTAAAAGCTCATTCTTCCAAAAGTTATTGTGATTGATGGAGAAGAGATTTTTAAACTTATTTTCAACAATCAACCATGAAGTAGTTTGTAGTTCCTCTTCCAATTGTTTTTGACTCCATCCAGAATATCCTAAAAAGAACCTGATATCCTGTTTCGAAAGGATATCATCTTTTAACAAAGACTGAATAGAAGAAAAATCACCACCCCAAAAAATGCCGTCAGCAATTTCGAGACTATCCGGTATGAGTTCAGGTACCTTATGTACAAAATATAGGTTATCCTCAGAAACGGGGCCACCAAAATATACTTTAAGTGAAGAGTCAACGTCAGGAATCAGATCACTTATTGTATAAGGAGAAGGTTTGTTAAAAATAAAACCTACAGAACCACTGTCGTTGTGTTCTGTAAGAAGAACGACCGATCTGTTGAAAGAACTATCACTCAAAATAGAAGGCTCCGCAATGAGTAACTTACCTTTCGTTGGTTTTAAAGTTGTCATAATAAATAAGTTCTGATTAAATGTACAAAAAATAAATTAATAAAAAAACCCTCTAAAATAGAGGGTTTTAATATAATTTATTGAAGAACTTGATTAGTTCACTGAATCTTTTAATTCAGATCCTGCTTTGAATTTTACTACTTTTCTTGCAGGGATTTTAATAGTTGCACCAGTTTGAGGATTTCTTCCGTCTCTTGCAGCTCTATCTGAAACTGAAAAAGAACCAAAACCTACTAAAGATACTCTACCACCAGTCATTAATTCACCTGTGATGCTTTTCATCATGGCGTCTAAAGCTTTTCCTGCAGCAGCTTTTGAAATTCCAGCATTTGAAGACATTGCTTCAATTAAATCTGATTTGTTCATAATTTAAAATTTTTTAAAATTGGTTAAATATTCGTTTTTTTGCCTTTCAATAGCAAGACAAATATAGATTTTATAAGGGTTTACGCAAGTTTTACTCCTCAAAAACCATCTAATTGTTGATAATTAAGCTGAATTTGTTGATAAACCCATAAAAAAAATAGAAAAATGACGCTAAGTCCTTATATTTATTGTGATTAGAACATTTTTGAACCTCTGTCAAATTCATAACCATTTAGTAAGCTGCCTGCATCCATTCTTCGCTTTCCTGCCAATTTCAAATCTTTAATATCGAGCTGTCCATCCTTTAAGGCGACCCTTATATGCTTCTTTGAAATAATCAGGTGACCAATTTCAAATTCATGAGGTTCATCAATCAATTCACTTTCGTAAATTTTCAATTCAATCTGATTACCATGATTCTCAAGAAGTGTCCACGCACCTGGATATGGGTTTAACCCTCTGATATGATTGTAAATTGAAATCCCGGATTGATGCCAGTCGATTTTACAATTTTCTTTATGAAGTTTTGGGGCTTCCTTATAGCTTCCGCTTTTCTGTTTCTGAGGTTCAAGATTACCGGCCATAATCAAATCAACGGTTTCCACCACTGTTTTACTACCTATGTCCATTAGCTGGTCATGCAAGGCACCAGCAGAGATGGTATTCGAAACAGGTAAAGACTCCTGCTGAATAATAGCTCCGGTATCAATATCTTCATTTAAAAAGAAAGTAGTGACACCTGTTTTCTTTTCTCCATTGATGATCGCCCAATTAATAGGTGCTGCTCCTCTGTAGTCCGGTAGGAGAGAGGCGTGTAAATTAAAAGTGCCAAGATCAGGCATGTCCCATACTTGTTTGGGCAACATTCTAAAGGCAACAACAATCTGAAGGTCCGCTTTTAATGCTTTTAATTCATTTAAAAAGCCTTCATCTTTTAAATTTGTTGGTTGGAGGATTCTGATATCCTTTGACAGCGCATATTTCTTTATGGCAGATTGGTTGATCTTTCTACCTCGCCCGGAGGGTTTATCCGGTGCTGTAATTACAGCAACAATGTTTTTATTTGCTTCAACAAGGGCATTTAAACTGGCCACTGCAAAATCAGGAGTGCCCATAAAAACGATTCGTGGATCTTTCATTCTTTTATGTAAAAGTTATTTTGCAAATCTATACCTATCCTTTTTTGTTCAACCAATATTTCTAGAGTTTTTATAATCAATTTTTTATCTACGGATAAGTGCAAACTAATCTCATTGATGTCCAAAAGCTGTTTTGATCTCAGCAGGTTTAAGATTTCCTGCGAATAATTGTTTTTATCAGGGACAGCATTTGAATTTATTTTTTTGCATGTATCGCATTTACCGCATGGGTCTTCAAGATTCTCGGAAAAATAGTCGAGTAGTAGCCTTTGTCTGCACAAGTTGTCATTTGTAATCATATTTTCCAATGCAATGGCTTTTCTGATTTTCGTCTTATTGCGATTTTCAATATGATCTTTTATTGAATGGTAGATAAAATTATCTTCTCGTGGTACAAGAAAATTCAACTTCATAAGGCCACTTGACCTATCATATTTTAAACGTTCATCTTTGGCAAGAGTTTGAATGATATTGGTAATTTCTTGCTTTGATTTATTTAGTTTTTGGGCTAAAAAATTCTCATTAATATTGATAAACTGATCCAGAATTCCGCCGTAAGACCTTAACAGCATATGCAGGACTTGGGATGTGTCGTCATTCCTTTCTTGTGCTTTAAGTAATTGCTTTGGACGCTCAATGATTTTTATTTTTGACACCTTAGCCAGTCCTTGATCGACAGAAATAATATGTTCGTTTTGCAAATGCTGTATGGCATTGTACACCTTTCGATAAGGAAATTTATAGCGAATCGAGAATTCCTGAAGATCTATTTGAAATGGCTCTTCTCGGTATTCGCCTTTTCCTATATATAGGAAGTCGTTTAATTTACTGTATATATCGAGACATTCCTTGGCGCTTACCAGGGATTGATCTATCATTTGTTTAGTTTCGTAAAAGCTATTCTTGTTATACAGTAAATAGGTCCAGGACTTTTTCCCATCTCTTCCGGCCCTGCCAATTTCCTGAATATAGTTTTCAATACTATAAGGAATATGCATATGGATTATAAGCCGCACGTTTGACTTGTCAATACCCATGCCAAAAGCGTTTGTGGCTACCATTACTTTAGAGGTTTCCGATTTCCATTGTTCTAAGGAATTGCTTTTTTCATCGTGAGAAAGCCCCCCGTGATAATAAGTTGCCGGAATCTGATGCTGTTGCAGGTATCGTGAGATTTGAACTGTATTCGTCCTGGATCCGACATAGATAATTGAGGGCTGATCTACTGATTTTAGTAATTGAATAGCAGCTCCTCGAATATTCTCTGTTTGGTGCATATTGATGCATAAGTTCTCCCTGAAATAGGATGTTTTAAAAAGTTGGGCAGTGGACAAATTCAGGGTGTCAGTAATGTCTTCTATGACCTTTGATGTAGCGGTAGCTGTTAAGGCAATTTTCGGCGTGTTGGGTTGCAATTCATTTAAAATGGGAATCTGTAAGTAAGCTGGCCTAAAGTCATGTCCCCATTGAGAGACACAATGAACCTCATCAATGGCAATCAGGTTTATCTGCAGTTGAGCAATCTTTTCCTGAATGAATTCTGATTGTAACTTCTCAGGTGAGAGATAGAGAAACTTATAAGCTCCATGCGCTAAATTATCAAAGGCAATAATTGTTTCATGTCTGTTTAGTTTGGCACTAAGTGCCATTGCTTTTATTCCTTTTTGCTGCAGTCCGGTCACCTGATCTTCCATCAATGCGATAAGCGGTGAAATCACCAGGCAAACGCCTTCATTAAGCAGGGCTGGAATTTGGTAACATAACGATTTACCGGCTCCGGTAGGTAATAAAACAAAAACATCTTTCTTAGCTAAAACGGCCTTTATAATTTCTTCCTGAGGTGATCGGAATGAGTCAAAACCCCAATATTTTTTTAATACTTCAATTGCCTTGTTCATAGGCTCTCCGTATGCTTTAATAAAAAGGCAACTCTTGATTTCACACTTCCTTCAGGCACTATAACAATGTCATAGTCAATATCTTTATAGGCTTTAACAAGGTGCTCGTATATCAACTCAGATTGGTCGAATGATTCATACCGTTCATTGTCAGTTTTATAAATAGCCTTCCAAGGTGGCATCATAAAAATTTTTGCATAACGATGCTCCATACTTTTTTCAATATAATCGTTTGGATACTGTGTACCTGAATATTCCATATAGGCGTGAATATCTGGAATCCCCCGATCAAAAAACACCTTATTTACCTGGTGTTTTTCAGCCTCTTTATACTGATCAATCCTTCCTTCTAACAAAAGCTTGCTAAAGAGTAATGGGTCTTTTAAAAATAACTGATCTATACCTGATTCTTGTGCCTGTTTTGTAATTGTTCGTGAAATTTCGGGCATACAGGTAAACGCCATTTTTTGAAGCGCTTCTATTAAAGTAGACTTTCCAGTACCAGGTCCTCCGGTAATAACTATTTTATTTTGCTTCAAGGCAATCGAATTATTCTTTAGACAATTCAAAATTAAGAAAATAATAGTTGTAAATTTGAACACTTTTCAATTCAAAAATATAAGCATGAGTAAGGAGTCAGAATTTTACGAAAAATTAAAGAAAAGTTTGATTGAAACTACTGAGTTTCCGACAAAATACATGTATAAATTCATTATTCCCAGTGGAGATGATAAATTCAAGCAGATTGAGAATATTTTTGATAATTTGGGAGCCGTCATCAATTCTAAACCATCAAAAACAGGAAAATACACCAGTTTAACAATTTTGGTCAAGATGAAATCACCCGATGAAATAATTGAAAAATACAAAGAAGTATCTAAAGTTGAAGGTGTCATTTCTTTGTGATAATTTTAACAAGACAATTAAAAAATATAAAATATTTTTGACCGTTAGAGGATTTGTTAAGAGAGAGGAAACAATTGAAAATGAGGATAAAGAAAGTAATGATCTTATCTGCCATGCTGATCAGTGGATTTGTAAGCGGACAGGTGGAGGACAAAAAGCTTTTCAGTATTAATGGTGAAGATGTCTATAACTCGGAATTTATAAGAGTTTACGAAAAGAATAAAGACATAGTAGTTGAAGATGAAAGAAAAGGTTTTGACGATTACTTTAACCTATTTGTCGATTTCAAATTAAAACTTGCTCAGGCACGGGAAATGAAGCTGGAC
Source organism: Lutimonas sp. (assembly GCF_051011215.1). Classification (NCBI taxonomy): domain Bacteria; kingdom Pseudomonadati; phylum Bacteroidota; class Flavobacteriia; order Flavobacteriales; family Flavobacteriaceae; genus Lutimonas; species Lutimonas sp. The sequence goes on along the minus strand of NZ_JBPCUJ010000132.1, from coordinate 102,376 downwards.
ACGGTTCGTTCTTATACTTCGGAGCTGGAGAGTTATCGGGACCAACTAATTCAACCATATCTACAAAATCAGGAAGCTACTGAAGACCTTATAAAAGAGGCCTATCAGAGAACAGTGGAAGAAATCAACGCGAGTCATATTTTAGTGCTTCTAGAACCAGATGCAATTCCAGCGGATACGCTCAAGGCTTTCAATAAAATTATAGAAGCAAGAAACAAAGTTTTGAATGGTGCTGCTTTTGAAATGGTTGCCCAAGAGTATTCTGAAGATCCATCTGCCCAATCAAACGGAGGAAATTTGGGATATTTTTCAGCTTTTTCTATGGTGTATCCCTTTGAGAATGCTGCCTATCAAACATCTGTTGGAGATGTTTCCCAACCTTTTAGAACACAATTCGGGTACCATATTATTGAGGTAGTAGACAGACGTGAATCACCTGGTGAAATTCAGGTAGCTCACATCATGGTAAAGAATGATACTGTCGATGCCAATAACTCCAGAAATAAAATAAATGAAATTTATCAGAAGTTGCATCAAGGCGGGGATTTTGCTACCATTGCCAAGGAGCATTCTGATGACCTAAGTTCGGCTCAAAAAGGCGGCGTCTTGCCTAAATTTGGTCCGGGAAGAATGATTAAGACCTTTGAAGATATCGCTTTTGACCTTCAAAATGAGGGAGATTATTCAGCACCTTTTAAAAGCGATTATGGTTGGCATATATTGAAATTGTTGCAAAAATATCCGATTCCATCCTATGAAGAATTACATGCGAAACTCGCTTCAAAAGTTAAAAATGGTAGTAGATCAAATTATGTAGAAGCCTCTTTGGCGCAAAAAGTTGGCGCAGAATATCAGGTAGTTACTTATAAGGCTAAATTGCAATTACATCCAGGTATCAATGGTTTTTCGATGAGTATGGATACCCTCTTAAAAGTTGAAGGCAATATGTATACTGGAAATGACTTTTATGAGTACGCCAAGAATCTGTCGAAAATCACCTTGTCGGAATCCTATGATCATTTTAAAAATAATATGGTAATCCAATATTATAAAGATCATTTAGAAGAAACGAATAAAGATTTTTCCTTGACATACAATGAATACAAGGATGGATTATTATTGTTTGAACTATTGCAAAAGGAAGTATGGGAAAAATCAGAAAATGATTCTCTGGGCCTGCAACAATATTTTGAGGCAAACAGAGATCGTTATAAATGGAAGAAAAGAGCTGAATTAAGCATTGCAAGTTGCACGCAAAAAGAAAAGGCTGTATTGGTGCAAGAACTTTTATTGAAAGATTTGGAAACAGACTCAATTAAAAACGTGATCAACGAAGGTGCTCGTATTCATGTGCTATTCAGTAAGGGTACACTCGAAGAAGGGAGCTCCAAACTACCAGCTGATTATGAAATATCCATGGGTGTTTCGGACATCTATGAAGATGCTGCCCATAATTTTACAATTATGAAGGTAGATGCCATTTTTGAGCCTAAATCAAAAGAGTTAACAGAAACTCGCGGAGAGGTAATGAATGATTATCAGAATTACCTGGAAGAAGAATGGGTCAAGGAATTAAGGGGCTATTATACTGTAAAAGTGAATCAAAAAAATTACAAAGAACTAAAACAAAGATTTGAACTCGAATGAGAAAGCTGCTGCTCATATATGGATTGATTTTTACCGGTTTTGTAAGTTGCGAACAGGAAGCAGCAGATCAGAATGCGGTCGCTCGTGTGAATGATCACTATTTATTGAAAAGTGATTTGGATGAAGCAATGCCTCAAGGTCTGGGCAGTGAAGACAGTTTGCTTTACAGAAACAATTATATTAAAATTTGGGCTACCAAGGAGTTGCTTTTGGAAAAAGCAAAGATTAATGTGGAAGATGATAATGATGAAATTGAAAACTTAATTCGAGATTACAGAAAAGAACTGTTGATTGATCGGTATAAAAAGGCCCTCTTGCAGCAGGAACTGGATACGGTGATCACGGATAAGGATATCAGTGATTATTACGAGTCAAATAAAAATGTATACAGACTTAATGAGAAGTTAATACAGTTGAAGTACATTCATTTTAGTGAAGAGATGAACGACAAGAAAGATCTTGTAAAAATGTTTAAATCCGAAGCTCCTGAGGATCTGGAAGAATTGATTGCTCGAGAACTGGAGTTTTATTCTTTTTCCTTTAATGACAGTATTTGGGTAGCTTACAGGGATGTGGAAAAGAAATTACCTTTTTTAAAAGAAGAAAAAAATATAAAAAAGAATCAATATATTCATAAAGAAGATTCATTAGGAGTATATTTGCTGGCTGTTAAGGATCTGCGCCTTAGAAATGAGGTGGCTCCTTTGAATTATGTGATTCCAACAATAAAGCAGATGATTTTGCATAAGCGAAAGTTGGAGCTAATGAATGAAATAGAAAAGACAATTATGGTGGATGCCATAAACAATAAACAATTTGAACAGTATTAAAATGAAAAGAATTTTAATGATAGCGATACTTGCCTGCAGTCTTCAATTAGAAGCTCAGGAAAAGGTTAAAATTGATGGTGTTGCTACAGTAGTAGGAGATAACATTGTGCTTGATTCAGAAATTGATGCCTTTAAACAGGAATTGATTCAGCAGAGTGGTGGACAGATTGAAATATCAGACTGTGAAATGTTGGAACAAATCATGAATAGAAAGTTACTGGCACACCATGCGGTGATTGATAGTATCGCTGTGAACGAAGGCGAAATTCAGCAACAGGTACAGCGTAAAACTGAATATTTTACCCAGCAACTGGGCTCTCCTGAAAAAATGCTGGAGCTCTATGGCTTTGATAATATGAAAGATCTTAAAGATGAGCTTTACAGGGTAGAAAAAGAAGGTTTGTTAATTGAGAAGATGCAGCAGCAGCTGACATCAGACATTGATATTACTCCGGAAGAAGTAAAACGCTATTACAATAGTTTGGAAGCAGAAGGTAACTTACCGGAAATAGGTGCTGAAATCGAATTGTCCCAAATCGTATTGAATATTGAACCGACCCCTGAAGAAGTTCAAAAAACCATTGATCGATTAAATGAAATCAAAAAGGAAGTTGAAGATGGAGGTAATTTCAAGATGAAAGCCATCTTGTATTCTGATGACCCTGGTGTAACTCAAAATAGTGGTTTTTATTCTATCGAAAGAAACAGCCCTTTTGTAAAGGAATTTAAAGAAGCTGCTTTTAGTATGGAAGAAGGAGAAATATCTCAACCTTTTAAATCAGATTTTGGATACCATATTTTGATGGTGGACAAAATAAAAGGAAAGCAGCGTGATGTATATCATATCTTAATGCAGCCAAAAGCAGATGATGCTGCGGCTGAGCGAGTGAGAGATTCTCTCAGTAAATACAGAAAGCAAATACTGAAACTTGAATTACCATTTGAAGAGGCAGTAATAAAGTATTCACAGGATAAAGACACCAGATTGAGCAAAGGAGTTTTGATGAATCCGGTATCAGGTGACACCCATTTTGATTTGACAAGAATGGATCCTGAATTGTATTCAAAGGTGAGTAATTTAAAAGAAGGAGAGATAAGTGAGGTATTTCTTGATGAGACAAGACAAGGACTTAAAATGTATAAGATTTTGCTATTGAAAAGCAGAACAGAGGCCCATACTGCAGATCTGGTTCAGGATTATGTAAAAATAATGGAACTGGCACTTCAAAAGAAAAAGACAGAGCAAATAGAGAATTGGTCGGAAGAAAAGATCATGGACACCTATGTTAATATCAATGAGGTGTACACGAGTTGTGAATTCAAAAGTAACTGGGCCAAAAACTAATATTCATGTCTGATGTCGCTAAAATCGATGCCCTTGTAAAAAGTTATTCTCTTTTAAAGAAAGAGATCGGAAAGGTAATTGTTGGTCAGCACGATGCCGTGGATCATGTCTTACTTTCGGTTTTATGTGGGGGGCATTCACTTTTAATTGGCGTGCCGGGATTGGCAAAAACACTTTTGGTTAATACGGTTGCCAAGGCCTTAGGTTTAGACTTTAAACGCATACAGTTTACACCAGATCTGATGCCTTCGGATATTTTAGGAAGCGAAATTCTGGATGAGAACCGACAATTTAAATTCATCAAAGGACCGATTTTTGCCAATATAATTTTAGCTGACGAAATTAACCGAACACCACCTAAGACTCAGGCGGCGTTGCTGGAAGCTATGCAAGAAAAATCAGTAACGGTGGCCGGACATAGTTTTGAATTAGATTTACCATTTTTTGTTTTAGCGACTCAGAATCCCATTGAGCAAGAAGGGACTTATCCTTTGCCAGAAGCACAACTTGATAGGTTTATGTTCAGCATTTACCTTGATTACCCTTCTTTTGAGGAAGAGGTTTTTGTTGCAAAAAACACAACTAATGACGACAGTATTACTGTGAACGCTGTGTTTAAACAAGTAGATATTTTGGATTATCAGCATTTGATCAGAAGAATGCCGATTGCTGATAATGTGGTAGAATACGCCGTGAAACTATCTACAAAAACACGTCCGAAAGAAGAAAATGCGCCAGAAATAGTCAAGAATTATATCGATTGGGGTGCCGGACCACGAGCCTCACAGAATTTGGTACTTGCCGCTAAAGCGTATGCTGCGATTCATGGAAAATATTCTCCTGATATAGCAGATGTACAGGCCGTTGCCCATGGGATATTGCATCATAGGATTGTGAAAAACTACAAGGCAGAGGCGGAAGGAATTACAGAAACTCAAATAATCAATTCACTTCTCTAAATTAAGCTATTGATTAACAGGTAGTTGTATGTCTACCTTTCATTCTTTTAAAGATTATTCATTTCGGTATTGTTAGAACAACAATTTGTTCGTATATTTGCACGCCTTTTGAGCGATTTCAGATTTTCAAAGGGTGTAGCTAAATAAGTATAATTTCTCTTATTGTTTTAGTCGCTAATAAATCTGTGGAACCGTAAGATACAAAGTATAAGACACTATGTCGAAACTACAAGAAAAAATTGATCTATACACAGGCGCAGCCGAAAAACTAGGTATAGAATTAAACGCAGATCTTTTTAAATTGGTTACCAAAGGATTGGGGCCTTCAATCTACAAAGAGGATGCTGAATTGGTTTCTTCATCGAATAAAGATGAATTAGAAACAATCAAAAAGAATTTCCTAATCAAAAAACTTGGACTTGATAAAGACGATGCTTCGTTAGATGCAAGTATTGCGAAGGCAATTGAAACTTTAGGGACAAGTAACAGAAAAAAGTACCGTGCATTGTTTTACTATTTATTGGTAAAGGAAACTGGTTCAGAAGCTGTGTATGCTGAGGCAAAAGAGGAGTCAACAGAAGCTCCTGCAAAAGCTGAAAAGGAAGAAAAAGCTGCAAAAAGTGCTAGTAAAAAAGTTGAAAAAACAAAAAAAGAAGAAGTGATAGAAGAAAAAGTAACAGAAAAAGCTGCGGCTCCTGCAGAGGTTAAAGAAACCGCTGCGCCAGTTGCAGAAAAAGCTGAAACAGTTGTTGATGCCGGTAAATTCCTGAGTGATTTTGATTGGCAAAAATATGAAGAAGGTATTGAGGCAGTTGATCAGGTTCAATTAGATGAGTTTGACAAGGCCTTGGAAAATACTGTTGGATTTGTTGAAGAGCGTCAGGTAATTGACGGTACAGTTGTTCGTATTACTGATCGTGAAGCGATTATTGATATCAACTCAAAATCTGAAGGTGTAATTTCTTTAAATGAATTCAGATATAACCCACATTTAAAAGTAGGTGATACTGTTGAAGTTAAAGTTGATAAACTTGAAGATAGTACAGGTCAGTTAGTTCTTTCTCATAGAAAAGCAAGAGTAATTAAGGCTTGGGATAGAGTTAATAAGGCTCACGAAACTCAAGAAATCGTTACTGGTTATGTGAAGTGTAGAACCAAGGGAGGTATGATCGTTGACGTATTCGGAATCGAAGCATTCTTACCAGGTTCGCAAATTGATGTAAAACCAATTAGAGATTACGATCAATTTGTTGACAAGAATATGGAATTCAAAGTTGTGAAAATCAACCATGAATTTAAGAATATTGTTGTTTCGCATAAAGCACTTATTGAGGCTGATCTTGCAGAACAGAAAAAAGAAATCATCGGTCAATTAGAAAAAGGTCAAGTACTGGAAGGTGTTGTTAAAAACATTACTTCATATGGTGTATTTGTTGATCTTGGAGGAGTTGATGGATTGGTTCACATTACTGACTTATCTTGGAGTAGAATTAACCACCCAAGTGAAATCGTTGAATTGGATCAAAAACTGAATGTTGTAATTCTTGACTTTGATGATGAGAAAACAAGAATTCAACTTGGATTGAAACAATTGAGCAAGCATCCATGGGAAGCTTTAGATGAAAATCTTAAAGTTGGTGATAAAGTAAAAGGTAAAGTTGCTATTATAGCTGATTACGGTGCATTTATCGAAGTAAGCGAAGGTGTTGAAGGATTGATTCACGTGTCTGAAATGTCATGGTCAACTCACTTGAGATCTGCACAGGACTTCGTAAAAGTTGGAGATGTTGTTGAAGCGGTAATTCTTACACTAGATAGAGAAGAAAGAAAAATGTCTCTTGGTATCAAGCAATTACAACCAGATCCATGGACAGATATTACTACCAAATATCCTGTAGGTTCTAAGCATACAGGTACTGTAAGAAACTACACTAACTTTGGTGTGTTTGTTGAGTTGGAAGAAGGTATCGACGGATTGGTATATATTTCTGATCTTTCCTGGACGAAGAAAATCAAGCACCCATCTGACTTTGTAAAAGTTGGTGATAAACTTGAGGTTGAAGTTCTTGAATTAGATGTTGAAGGACGTAAATTGAATTTAGGTCACAAACAAACAACTGAGAATCCTTGGGACAAGCACGAATCTACCTATACGATTGATTCAGTACATACTGGAACCATCAAAGAAGTGAATGATAAAGGTGCGATAGTAACTTTTGAAGATGGTGTTGAGGCATTTGTTCCTGGACGTCATATGGAAAAAGAAGACAGATCTAAATTAGTTAAAGGTGATACAGTTGAATTTAAAGTATTAGAATTCAATAAAGAATACAGAAGATTGGTTGTATCTCACTCAGCTATTTTTAGAGCTCAGGAAGAAAGAAATATCAAAGCTGTTAACAAACAAGCTGATCAGGTTGAAAAAACAACCTTGGGAGATATTTCAGGATTGGCTGATCTTAAAAAGAAAATGGAGTCAGGTAAGAAATAAACCATCCATTTTATACATAACTAAACCGTTCTTATTTTGGTCTTCAAAATTTGAACGGTTTTTTTATGGTTGAATTTTAGTTAAAAGGTATATTTGCTACAGCTTAAAAAAGAACAAATGACATTAATAAAATCTATATCGGGAATTCGAGGAACCATTGGAGGTTCTACAGATGAAAACCTCACACCACTTGATGCTGTTAAATTTGCTTCAGCCTATGGTTCGTGGCTTTTAAAGAGAAATGAGACTGGAAAAAAATTGAATGTAGTAATCGGAAGGGATGCCAGAATTTCTGGTAAAATGATCAGTAGTCTGGTCTCTAATACGCTGGTTGGTTTGGGTATTGATGTACTGGATCTGGGCCTGTCAACAACACCAACTGTAGAAATAGCAGTTCCTTTGGAAAAGGCTGATGGAGGAATTATTGTAACAGCTTCGCATAATCCAAAACAATGGAATGCCTTAAAATTATTGAATGAGGACGGCGAATTCTTAGATGCGGCTGAAGGAAATATCATATTAGAACTGGCAGCAGCTCAGGAATTTGATTATGCAGAAGTTGATGATTTGGGTGTTTATGTCAAAGACAGGGATTATCTTAAAAAGCACATTGATGAAGTCTTAAAACTACCACTGGTAGATGTAGAAAGTATCCGTCGCGCTGGTTTTAAAGTAGTTGTAGATGCAGTTAATTCTACCGGAGGTCTTGTGATTCCTCAGTTATTGGATGCTTTAGGTGTTGAATGCATTAAATTATTTTGTACGCCGAATGGGGAATTTCCTCATAACCCGGAACCACTTCCTAAGCATTTGGAAGACATTTCAAAATTGGTAGTAGCAGAAAAGGCGGATTTGGGAATCGTCGTAGATCCGGATGTAGATCGATTGGCCATTGTGAATGAAGACGGCAGTATGTTTGGTGAAGAATACACCCTGGTAGCATGTGCAGACTATGTTTTATCCAAAACTCCTGGCAATACGGTATCGAACCTGTCTTCTTCAAGAGCATTGAGAGATGTAACTCAAAAGCATGGAGGTGTTTATGAGGCAAGTGCTGTAGGAGAAGTAAATGTGGTCGAATTGATGAAAAAGAACAAGGCCATTATAGGCGGCGAAGGGAACGGAGGAATTATATATCCGGAATCACATTACGGGAGAGATGCATTGGTTGGAGTCGGCTTATTCCTTAGCCATTTAGCGCAGTTGAAAATATCATCTAAGACCCTAAGAGATTCTTACCCGGCTTATTTTATGAGTAAGAATAAGATTGAATTAACACCTCAGATAGATGTGGATGGTATTTTAAATGCCATGGCATCAACCTATAAAAATGAAGATCTTAGCACGATAGATGGAGTGAAAATTGATTTTGAAAAAGAATGGGTACATTTGAGAAAGTCGAACACGGAGCCTATCATTAGAATTTATACGGAAAGTGATTCTCAGGATCATGCAGAGGCTTTGGCCCAAAGAATCATTGAAGAAATTAAGACAATAGCCAAGATATAAGTTGGTGAAAAAAACAAATGGCATGAGTTTAGAAAAGTATTTTGATAAATTCCGTCAGGAAATAATAGGTATTGATGAAACCTTTGAAACACCATTTGGTGTGCAGAAGATGATTTATGCCGATTGGACGGCAAGTGGAAGAATGTACCGTCCGATAGAGGAGAAAATGCTACATGAATTCGGTCCTTTTGTAGCAAATACCCATACAGAAACGACCTTTTCCGGATCTGCAATGACACTGGCTTATCATGAAGCCAGGCAGATAATTAAGAGACACGTTAATGCTGGCCCCGACTGCGCACTCATTGCTGAGGGAACCGGAATGACTGGGGTAATTAACAAATTCCAAAGAATTCTGGGCTTGAAAGTTTCAGAAAACTTAAAGGATCTGGCAGCCACGATTCCTGATGCTAAAAAGCCAGTAGTTTTTATTACTCATATGGAGCATCATTCGAATCAGACTTCCTGGTTAGAAACCATTGCAGATGTTGAGATTATTCCCTGTGATGAAACAGGATTGGTAGCGTATGATAGTCTGGCAGGACTGTTGGAGAAGTACAAGCATAAAGAAATGAAGATTGCTTCCATCACAGCTTGTTCCAATGTAACGGGAATACAAACCGATTACCATCGAATTGCGAAAATAATGCATCAACATGATGGTGTCTGTTTTGTTGATTTTGCCTGTTCGGCTCCTTATGTCAGAATTAATATGAATCCAGAAGATGAAGAGGAGCGTCTGGATGCTATCTTTTTTTCACCACATAAATTTTTAGGTGGTCCCGGAACTTCCGGGGTATTGATTTTCCATAAATCACTGTATAAAAATATGATTCCTGATAATCCGGGAGGAGGAACAGTTAACTGGACCAATCCCTGGGGAGAACATCGGTATTTGGAAGATATTGAAACGCGTGAGGATGGAGGGACACCTGGTTTTTTACAGACGATTCGAATTGCCTTGGCTGTGCAATTAAAAGAAGAAATGGGCATTGATAAGATTCATGAAAGAGAAAATGAAATTATCGATCATATTTTTAAGGAATTAATGCCGATTAAGAATTTAAAATTACTGGCTTCTCAACACAGTGAAAGGTTGGGCGTATTTTCGTTCTATATTGACGACTTGCATTATAATCTGGGAGTCAAATTATTGAACGACAGGTTTGGTATTCAAACAAGAGGAGGATGTTCCTGTGCCGGTACCTATGGGCATTTCTTATTGCATGTAGATCAGCAACAATCGCATGATTTATTAGAGAAAATGGACCAGGGTTGCCTTATTGAACGTCCGGGATGGATTCGAATGTCAATTCATCCAACCACTACGGATGCTGAAGTTACGTTTATGTGTGATGCGATCAAGAAACTTGCGGCTAATTTTGAAGAATGGTCCAAGGATTATTCATATGATACGCCAAGTAATGAATTTTTACATACCTCGTTCCAGTCTAAAGAAAAAGAACTTGTCCATCAATGGTTTAATTTGAATGCATAAGGTGTGAAAGCATACGTCGCTCTATTAAGATCTATCAATGTTTCAGGTCATAACATCATTAAAATGGCTGATTTGAAGCAGTTGCTGTCAGGAGCTGATCTGTTTGATGTTCACACTTATTTACAAAGTGGTAATGTTGTTTTTCAATCTAAAATTGAGAGCACACACGAATTGGAAAGTCTTATTTCTCTGCTGATAAAAGAGCGTTACGACTATGATGTCAGGGTGAAAGTTTTCAGCAAAACTGCATTTGAAAATTCATACAATAGCAATCCTTTTTTAAAAAGACCAGACCTCGATCTTAAAATGCTGTACTATATACACCTGATGGGATACCCAAAACAGCAGGATTTTGATCGAATAAAAAAGGACCCACGATTTGTGGAAGAAATGCACTTAATAGATGACACCATCTATGTGCATTATTCAAATGGATTTGGCAGGTCAAAACTCACCGGAGCCGCTTTTGAAAAGAATTTAGAAGTATCCGTCACCGCAAGGAATAACAATACGATGAAAAACCTTTGTATAAAACTCGAAGGAATTTCTACTGAATCAGCATAAAATCTATTGCTTCTTCTCATTTTCGGACCTCATGTATTTGAAGCGTTTATGGCTCCAAAAATAATACTCAGGAGCCTTTCTAATATGAGCTTCCAGCTTTTTCATAAACAGATCGGTGATTTCGTAATCAGGAATATCTCGAGGAGTTTCAGTTAATACTTCCATTTTAGTTTCATAAAATCCTCGCTTCACCTTATTGGTTTCGATATACATTACCGCATAATCATACTTTTTGGCAAGCATCTCTGTTCCTGTGATCACTGGTACCTCCTTACCAAAAAATGTGGTCCAATGATAGGCTTTGTTTATTTTGGGAGATTGGTCAACAAGCATCCCATAGACACTGCTGATGTCTTTTTTATCATTTTTATCAAGTTCTACCATTAATTGCTTGGTAGGAATCAAAGTCGTGTTAAATCGACTCCTGGAACGAACGATATAATCATTAAAATACTTGTTATTGACTTTCTTGTAAGCGGCAAATCCATTATGATCCACTCTTAAATTGAGACTAAACAACCATTCAAAGTTCCCATAATGCGAGCTCATGAGCAGAATTTTTTTGTTTCGGCCCATAAAAGCTTCCAGTTCTTCTGGGTTTGTCAAATAAAAACGTTTGAGAATTTCCTCATTTGAAATGCTAAAGGTTTTGATCATTTCCATGAAAATATCGATGAAATGTCGAAAGAATTTCTTCATGATAACTTTTAATTCTTCCTCAGACTTTTCAGGGAAAGCAATCTTTAAATTACTCATGACCACTTTTTTACGATATCCGATCACATAATAAAGAAACAAATAAATACAGTCGGAGACAAAATACAATACTCTAAACGGGAGTATAGATATCAAAAAAATGATGGGGTAAATAAATATAAAAGCGATTAATTGTATCATAATAGCCCGCAAATATATTTCTATTTATAACAGTGACAATAAAAATACCGATAAAGTATCTCTGTAGACAGGTACTAAGCAGGATTTGTAGAAAAATCAGCCGGCTTTTTATTCATGTGTTTAAACCTGCGATGCGTCCAGAAATAAAATTCAGGAGCTTTTCGTATTTGATGTTCTATGGCTGCTATATACTTATCAGTTAATTCAAATTGGGTAGCTTCTTTAGGGTTTTCCTCTAATAACTCAAAAGTGGATTCATAAACACCCCTCCGGATGCGTTCTGTTCTGAAATAAAAAACAGGCAGGTTTAATTTGCGGGCAATTGTTTCCGGACCAACTACGATTGGAACTTCAATTCCCATAAAAGGTCCCCAATACTTTATTTTATTCCAATTGGGTGTCTGATCTGCCAGAAATCCGTAGGCCTGAATGTTGCCTTTCTTTAAATTCTTCAGTATTTCAGGATAAAATTCTCTGGCCGCGATAAAGGTCACACCAAATTTATTTCTGGTTTTTTTTATGAGTCTGTCAAAATAAGGATTCGCCAATTTTTTATACACCACACTCATATGATAGCTGAGGCTTTTTTCAACAATAAAGGAAACCCATTCCCAATTGGCATAATGTCCAGATAAAAATATAACACTTTTGCCTTTTTCAAAATAAGGATCCAGTAATTCAGGGTTTGTAATCGAAAGCCTTTTAGATATTTCCTTTTCGCTAATGGTGAACGATTTTATAAGTTCCATAAATACGTCTATAAAATGACGGTAGGATTTTCTTTCAATATTTTTTAATTCTTTTTTATCCAATTCAGGAAAAGCCAGTTTTAAATTCCTTCGTACAATCTTTTTTCTATACCCGATCAGATGATACACTAAAAAATAGAAAAAATCTGAAATCACAAACAGCATGCGCATAGGCATGACGGACAATAGCCAAAGCGGCGGAGATAGAAGTATATAAGCTAAAAAATGCATGACTTCGTTTTTGATATATCAAATATCTGATTTTTTTTGTTTTTTTTAGAGAAAAATTGAACCCATGCTTTTTGATTCAGCATTAATTGATAAATTCGTAGCGTTTCTCAATTCGAAATAAACCTTAAAGAAAACTATCATATGGATATCAACCCCGCTGTATTATTAATCATCCTTGCAAATGTGGCCGTTTCATTTAAGGGTTTTAAGGATCGAGGATTCTTTGAGCAGTATAAGTTTCAGGTGGGCCCCATCGTAAAAGGAGAAAAAATAAGGCTGCTGGCCTCGGGCTTTTTACATGTTGATCAATCGCATTTGTTTTTTAACATGCTTACCTTGTATTTTTTTGCAGATCCTGTGATCAATGGTTTGGGTATTCCCAAATTTTTAGCAGTGTATTTTGGATCTTTATTAGCAGGAAATCTTTTTGCCTTGAGTTTTCATAAAAAAGAGCCTTATTATAGCGCAGTTGGTGCATCAGGGGCTGTAATGGGTGTTCTATACGCAGCCATCATGCTCAATCCAGGAATGAATTTATACATGTTTTTTATTCCCATCCCAATTCCTGCTTACATATTTGCTGTGGGATATTTATTGTATTCGATTTTTGGAATGAAAAAGCAATGGGGAAATATAGGCCACAGTGCTCATATAGGTGGAGCTATTGGAGGTTATATTTTATCAATCGTCTTTTACCCGAGTATATTGGTCAACAATAAATTAATTGTTATTCTCTTGGCCATTCCCATCGTATTGATGTTTATTTTTAAAGATAAACTTGAAAATAATTAGTTTCTACCTGCTTCTAAAAGCTGCTGAAAAAGATTGATTAATTGGGAATGACCCACTGGAAAGTGATTTAATCGTATGGGATTTAAATTGTTTTTATAAAGCAACCTGACAGGCCTTTGATTCATGATAATTTATAGCACATTATAAATTTTAATTTCTCTTATTTCACTACATTTGCCGAACATTTCAAAAAACCTGTCTAATGAAGGATCAGTTGCGACGATTAGGTGCACTGATGGGGATAGACAAAACATACTATAATGGAAGAAAAAAAATTTGATCTCAATTCTTTGATTGGATTCGTACTGTTAGGTGCGATCATGATATATTACTTTTATACAAATCAACCAACACAAGAGGACCTGGCCAAGCAAAAGATGGAACAGGTGCAGGATTCAATAAACAAATCCAATGCACTTAAAAAATCAGAGGAAGCTTCGTTCGAAAAGGCTGATCAGGAGCCGATTAATCCTTCTGATTCCGTTGCTTTTGCCCAGGCTCAGAATAGTTTAGGAGTTTTTGCTTATAGTGCAGGTTTGGCATCAGCGACAAATGAAGTAACGGTTATCGAAAATGAATTGGTAAAAATAAGTGTCAGTAACAAAGGAGGTCAGGTGACAGAAGTACTTCTGAAGAATTATCAGACATATAACAAACTTCCACTTTATATTATTAAAGATCAAAATGCGTTGCTGAATCTGTCATTTGCTACGCAGGATAACAGAAATCTTCAAACCAAGGAATTATACTTTGAACCGAGTCTTAGCAAAAATGGAGACAACCAGGTGTTATCTATGAAGCTGAAGGTTGCAGCGGATCGCTATCTTGAGTATAGATATGAGTTAAAACCAGATGATTATATGCTTGATTTTGCGATCAGGACCCAAGGGATGGACAGGGCTATTAATACAAGTCAGGACATCAACCTTGAATGGCAAATGAAAAGTTTTCGAACTGAGAAAAGTGTTAAGTACGAAAATCAATATACAGATTTGCGTTACTTGGAAAATGGTTCATTTGAGTATATGAATGCCATGAGTGATGAAGACGAAGAAGATGTAAGCAATTTAAACTGGGTAGCATTTAAGCAACAATTCTTTACTTCTGTTTTGTTGGCAGAAGATAAATTTGAATCAGCAAAGTTGATTTCAAGGAATTTGGTGGTCGATGAGGATATTGATACGGTATACACCAAAAAATATGAGGCCTATATCCCTTTACAGGCGAAAAACGGAGAGTTGAGCTATAATATGAATATGTATTATGGTCCTGTTGATTATGCAGTTTTGAGCAAGTATGAAGGGAAGCAGTTAGACCGAATCGTAAGTTTGGGTTGGGGTATTTTCAGATGGATCAACAAGTTCGTTTTTATTCCTGTATTTAGCTTCTTAAGTTCGTTTATCGGAAACTTCGGAATTGTGATTATTCTAATGACCATTGTGGTAAGAATCATCATGTCACCGGTAGTGTATAAATCATATTTATCCAGTGCGAAAATGAAGGTGTTGAGGCCTGAAATGCAAGAGATCAATGAGAAGCTAAAAGGCAAGGAAAATGCCATGAAACGTCAGCAGGAAACCATGGCCATACAACGAAAAGCAGGAGTGAACCCATTGAGTGGGTGTATTCCGGCCTTGATTCAGATGCCGGTGTTCTTTGCTTTGTTCCGATTCTTTCCTGCCAATATAGATATTCGCCAAAATGGTTTTTTATGGGCAGATGATTTATCGGCCTATGATGAAGTATTGCAGTTGCCATTTAAGATTCCATTTTATGGAGATCATGTTAGTTTGTTCCCAATTTTGGCATCTGTAGCGATATTCTTTTATATGCAGATGACACAGAGTCAACAAATGAACATGCAACAGCCTCAGCAGGAAGGGATGCCGGATATGCAGAAGATGATGAAAATGATGATGTGGTTTTCACCGATCATGATGATGTTCTTCTTTAACAGTTATGCGAGTAGTTTAAGTTTGTATTATTTTGTTTCTAACTTATTGACGATCGTCATCATGTTAGTCATCAAGCACTTTATCATTGATGAAGATAAAATTCATGCACAGATTCAGGAAAACAAAAAACGTCCTGCGAAGAAAAAGAGTGCTTTTCGCCAGCGTCTGGATGATGCCATGAAACAAGCTCAGGAGCAGCAGGAAAGACAGAAAAAAGGCAAATAAGTTTAGTTTGTTGTTCCGGTTGACGGCACGCCCATAAGTATTTGAATAAATCGGAGAAAAACTTCAGAGCCGTCATGCAGAGATTTAAGATGAAGGTGTTCATTTTTTCCATGAACACTTCTTACTTCTTCTTTGTCGAAATAGACTGGAATAGCTCCGTAAGAAGGAATGTTTCTTTGTCGAAAAGCAAATAGATCATTCGTATTAGGCATGAGCATATCCATGGTTTTGGCTTTGGGATAATACGAAGTGATAGCCTTCACCAAAGATTCGTGATAGATCGAATTTGAGGGGCTGGGAGCTACCTTGGGAGCTCTTTCCAATACTCTTATTTCAATTTCTTCATTTTTCAATCTGGACCTGATCATATGTAAAAATTCGGTTTCATTCGTTTCAGGCAATAGGCGGCAATCCAATTGAGCAATTGCCTGGGATGACAATTTATTGACAGCACCTCCATTGGTGATTAAATTGGTTAAAGTGATGGTGTTGGTAAACAAGGAAAGTAATTCCGGGAATTTCCTTAGGTGAGGAACAATGGCAGGCCGAAATAGTTTTGGATTTCTCAGGGCCGCTTTTTTTGGACCATTATGAAAGGAGCCTACATCTTTTAAGAAGGCAACATTCATATCATTATAGATCACTTTGGGTTTTTTCTTTGTGAGCCTGTGTAAGGCTTCCACCATTTCCTTATTGGCATAGTTCGTAGGCGTAATCGAACCATGTCCATTGGTTTTGGAGGTAAAGATCAGTTCTAACCATAAGGGCCGTTTGGTAATTAACGAAATTCCAAAAACAGGATGATCGAATTCACCTTCTATCAATCCTGTTAATTCAGAAGGTCCTTCACCGACTACTGCTACTGCATTTAATTCTTCAAAATGGTTGTCTAATACATATTGAATGCCACCCTGACATTGGGTTTCTTCACAAGATACTGCCAGAAATGTAATGTTGTAAGGCAGGTCATCAACTTCATTTACATCCTTGAATTTCAGCATTCCATAAAGTTGCATAATGCCGGCCCCTTTGTTGTCAATCGCACCTCTGCCATAGATAACATCATCTTCTATTTCTCCACTATAAGCTTTTCTTAAATTAGTATCACTTTCGGGAACCACATCAATATGACTAAGCAAAATAATATTCGGCTTTCCAGAACTCAAAGGCAGGATGGAGGCTGCAAAATTGTATTGCCCATTGTCCGTTCCAAAATCGGAAATATACAAACCATTGTTTTTACAAATCGATTTTAGATAGGTGCCGGCTTCTTTTTCTGATTCGGAAAGTGATGGAAATTGAATATACTTTTGAAGTACTTTTTCAATATTGATCAGTTCTCCATTTTCAGACAAGACCTGTTTTGACTGGCCAAAAAACAGTAGGGGTGTACATATTAAAAGGAGGGAGAAAATCGCTTTCATAGATACTGCAAGATAAAAATCTTCTTTTGAATGTCATAGTCCCAAAAAAAGATATTTAAAAGAAATATTTTCGGATATTTGCAGCGGTCAAAATGCTATGAGTCATTTGGGCGATGTCACATTAATTAAAGATTACAATGAAACCTACTATTCCTAAAGGAACGAGAGATTTTTCTTCCATTGATTTAGCCAAAAGAAATTTTATTTTCGATACCATTAAAAACAATTTTCAATTGTTCGGTTTTGAACCAATTGAAACGCCGTCATTTGAGAATTCAAGTACATTGATGGGTAAGTATGGAGAGGAAGGAGACCGTTTGATTTTTAAGATTTTGAATTCAGGAGATTTTTTGAGAAAAGTGAATGATGATTTGTATCAGGAGCGCGATTCAAAGAAAATGACTTCGAAAATATCTGAAAAGGCTTTGCGCTATGATTTGACGGTACCTTTTGCACGTTATGTAGTGCAACATCAGAATGATATTGTTTTCCCTTTTAAACGTTATCAGATACAACCTGTATGGAGGGCGGACAGACCACAAAAAGGACGGTTCAGAGAGTTTTTTCAATGTGATGCAGATGTGGTAGGAAGTGACAGTCTCTGGCAGGAGGTTGAATTTGTACAATTATACGATGCTGTTTTTTCTGATTTGGGTCTTCGTGATACAGTGATCAAATTGAATAATCGAAAAATTTTAGCGGGTATTGCAGATATCATTGGTGCTAAAGAAAGATTGATTGATTTTACGGTAGCGCTTGACAAACTTGATAAAATTGGTATTGATGGGGTTTTGAAAGAAATGAGAAATAAGGATATTTCAACGTCTGCCCTTGATAAACTCATGCCCTTGTTTGATTTAAAAGGGTCAAATAAAGAAAAATTAGCTTCTTTAAAAAACATGTTGGGCGAATCTGAAGAAGGAACCAAAGGAGTGGATGAATTGGCTTTTGTTATGGAGCAGATCGAAAACCTCGGTTTAAGAACCTCCCGTTTGAAATTAGATCTGACCTTGGCCCGAGGCTTAAATTACTACACAGGCGCCATTTTTGAAATTGAAGCTAATGGAGTGGAAATGGGTTCTATAGGCGGCGGTGGACGCTATGATGACCTAACAAGTATTTTTGGTTTGAAAAATATGAGTGGTGTTGGAATTTCTTTTGGACTGGATAGAATATTTTTAGTAATGGAGGAACTGGATTTGTTTAAAAATGCTCCAAATCCAAGGCCACAGGCACTTTTCATAAATTTTGGAGAAAATGAAGCAAGCCATGTCATGAAATCCGTTAAAATACTCAGAGATAAGGGATTGAGGGTTGAAATGTTTCCGAGTGCATCCAAGTTAAAGAAGCAGATGAACTATGCCAATAGCAAACAAATTCCTTTTGTAGTTCTGGTAGGTGATCAGGAGATTGCCAATGAAATATTTAAATTGAAAAATATGACAACTGGTGAACAGTTCACTTGTAATCAGGAAGAATTAATTCGACTAATCGGATCTTAAAAGAGTATTATTCACAGCAAAATTGTATTTTTGCAGACTAAACGCAATTGAAAATGTTTGAAGGACAAAACGGTAAGTTAAACGAAATAATTGACGAAATGGGTGATGACCATGTTTCAAGTTCGGCTAAAAATCCTGTTAGAAAGGATGCCTTTGAGTTAAGTGAAGGGGAGAAAATAAAATTAATTGAGAAAGACTTCACCAATATTCTTCATACCCTGGGTATGGACCTTACTGATGACAGCCTTAGCGGCACTCCGTTAAGGGTTGCGAAAATGTTTGTGAAAGAAATTTTTGGAGGTTTGAATCCAGAAAGAAAGCCTAAGTTATCGACTTTTGACAATAACTATAAATACGGCGAGATGTTAGTCGAGAAAAACATCACTTTGTATTCAACCTGTGAACATCATTTACTTCCGATTGTTGGTAGAGCTCATGTAGCTTATATTTCAAAAGGAAAGGTCATTGGGCTTTCTAAAATGAACAGAATCGTTGAGTATTATGCCAAGCGACCTCAAGTTCAGGAAAGACTGAATATGCAGATTGTGCAGGCATTGCAGGAAGCATTGGGAACTGATGATGTTGCCTGTATCATTGATGCCAAGCATTTATGTGTTAATTCAAGAGGGGTAAGCGATATTGCCAGTAGTACAGTTACTTCAGAATTTGGTGGTAAATTCAAAGATGAATCAGTAAAAAGAGAATTACTGGATTATATCAAACTGGAAACTAAATTCGAGTAATTTTTTTAAAGATTCTGTAAGAAAGCCAAGGTATCTACATCATCCGCATAATCCCACAATTGTGGATTTTGTGTTTGTCCAAAATTAATCATCGTATTGTCATCAGAGGAACCAACCAAACATTGGATGGATTCTTTATCATGATCTAATTTTTCTGCCAAGGCGGAGTCCGATTTATAATATTCAAAGAAAATAGTAGCTATGGGAGAAGCATAGTTTTCATCTTCTTTTAACATTAAGAAACCATTTTCCAGTAGTTTGTATTGACTCATCAGATAGACGGCCTTGTTATAGTCATAATTATTCACATACTTGTCGTAATTAAGTACGTCTTTATAGTCATAAATAGCGGTAAAGAACTTGTCAAAATCATAGTTCTCAGGAACAAATAGTTTTGAAACGGAACGGCACCCAAGACCAAAATAACGAAAGATATCCTCACCAAGGTTTTTTAAATCTTCTTGAGATTCATTCCCGGAAAGAATGGCAGCAGAATTTCTATTCCTTCTTATGATATGCGGGTATTTACCAAAGTAATAATCAAAATAGCGGGCTGTGTTATTGCTTCCTGTAGCTATCACGGCATCAAAATCGCCAAGCTTGTCTTCTGTAAACGTAATTTTACCTTTAAATGCAGGCTCCACATATTCAAGGTATTTTGCTATCAGTGGTAAAAAATAAGAATCGGAACTCGATTGTTTGACCACAATATCATGACCTGATATCAAGACTACTAAAAAATCATGAAAACCGACCAGCGGTATATTACCAGCCATAATTACCCCAATTTTTTTTACAGAATTACCGCTTAAATTGTAAGTGTCAGTCCAGCTACTTAAGTCATTACCATTAAGCAGTTTAGACCATTTTGAAAAAGCATCTAATACATTGTTTAAGGTAAACCATCCATTAAATTCAGCAGCCCTTTTTACCTGTAAATTAAATGGATCAAAAAAAGTTTCATTTAATTCAATGGCATCATTTCTTACAATTCCTTCTGGCTGAAATTGTGATAAGAAAGTTCCCAATTTTACAAATGCCTCTATTCTTTTTTCAAGCTTCATTCTATATAGGATAATAAATGTGTAAACATTATATTTGTGGCGCAAATTTAGTTAAAAAAACAATGGCAATAATCATAACAGACGAATGTATCAATTGTGGCGCTTGTGAACCTGAATGTCCTAACACGGCTATTTATGAAGCAGCTGAAGAATGGAAATATTCAGATGGAACGGACATTAGCGGGGATGTGGTTTTACCGAATGGTAAAGAGGTAAATGCTGATGACGAGCAGGAACCTGTGAGCGATGAAGTTTATTATATCATTCCTGATAAATGCACTGAGTGTAAAGGATTTCATGATGAACCTCAATGTGCGGCCGTATGTCCGGTAGACTGCTGTGTTCCCGACGATGAGCATGTAGAGGATGAGGCAGTACTTTTAGCTAAAAAGAAATTTTTGCATCAGGAAGATTAATTCGATAAAAGAGGTAGTTATGAAAAGAATTTTGATTCTTTTTTTTCTTATTAGTTTTCAAGGGTATTCTCAATTTCAAAAAATGGATTCTGTAGGAAACTTTTATGTAATTGATTATAAACTGGTGTGGCAAAAATGGTATGATATAGACGATAAAGCGGAATTTGACCGTATGTTGAAAAGCAACGACTTTACCTCAGATCTTGATATTTTAAAGTTTACTACCTCGACAAAAACCAAGGCATACAGACTCGTAGGGAATAACCTGCCCGAATATGCCCAACACGATTATGAAGCCTTTCTTTCGGTAGATTATATCAAAGGACGCTACCGAGTGAGTGTAAAACAAATAGTATTTCCGGATTTTGTTGAAAAGATCTATTATAACGGTATGAGAATGAATGATCCTCGTGGTACCTTGGAGCAATACAACATGAGAAAAGACGGACAAATCAAGCGAACCACCGGCACCATGAATGTGCTATACACTTTTGATTCAGCCTTTTCCCAGATTTTCGACCCAATGGCAGGGGAGTCTTTTGAATAATTATTTAATACTTGTCGTTTTTTTGGGGTGGCCTTCAGAACTTCCTAATCACATACGAAGATTTCGCGCCGCGTTTTCCATGGGTTTTAAACTGTAATAGATAAAATCATTTACGGGAGTATCAATTTTCAACAAATCTCCTTGCTGAACGATGTATCCATTGAAATTATCCAGCTCACTAGGCTTTTCCTGCATCATATCCCGCTGCAGTGACATGGTAGTTTGATAATCAATTTTATCAATGATGGCAAAACAGTTTTCGATATCCTGCTCATGTATATTTATGCCCAATCTCTGGCCGACAAGTACAATTTCACGGGCAGTTTTTATTAAAACAGATCGGATATATGAATCTTCACGCATCACTCCTAAAACACTTCTGGTCAAGGCACCCATGGCGCTTATGGAGGCTATAAATAAAAATTTTAGCCATATATCTCTTTGTATGTCATCCGAAATTTTATTTTTAAAACCCGCCTTTGTAAAAATGCTGTGAATTAGCTCAACTCTTGCACTCTTTGAATTGTCTATCTCACCAAACAAAACTTCTGGCTCATAGCCAAAATGATCAATGATTCCGGGACTGTCAATTTTAGCAACAATTCTGCACAGACCTGCGAGTACGTGATGACTTCCTACTATTTTGGTCAGTCTGTTTGCATTGTCAGCACCATTTTGCAAGGGCAGGACCACAGTATTTTCGTTCATTAATGGCTTGATTTTTTTAGCAATATCATCTATTTGCCACGATTTTACACTTAAAATGATTAAATCTGCCGTCTTGATAATGTCATAATTATCACTTGCTGCCGGATGCACATGAAAGTCCCCTGAAATACTCTTGACCCGTAAACCATTTGACTTAATTGCTTCAAGAGTTTTTCCTCGTACAAGAAAGGAAGTATCAAAACCAGCTGCGGCCAATTTGCCTCCGAAATATCCACCAACACCACCGGCACCAATAATAACGATTTGCATATTCTATTTTTTTATAAAAATAAGAATTATTGCCAAAAGGTGAATGAGTCTGTATACCCAAAGCTCAATGCATATTGCAAATGCTATATTTAATTATTTATCGGAAAAATGACAAAGGAATACTCATAAGAATTACCCTTAAGCAAATATTCAGAATGCGTTCTGGCACCCCAGCTATTATCTCCTCCAATTCCCATTTGTCGGTAATCAATTGTTACTGTTGTCAGATCTCTTTCTATAACATCGGTGGTGTGACGATTTTTTACTTCGGTCCCCTGGTGATGCCTTCCATCTGTTCTTTCCAGGGATTCAAAATCTTCCATGAGCTGATGATGGACGCTAAAGTCGATGGTTGGAACTCCAATAATTTTAAGGCCTTTGTTTTTGGCTTCATTGGTCAGCGTAAACCAACGTGTATCACTCTTGTTTCCATTCTCCTGGGGTCTGATATAGGGCCAATACTGTTCAGAAACATTTCCGGAATAAATGCCTAGGGGAGCACCGCTTTTTCTGTCCCAATAGCTTTCAAATGGTCCTCTGCCGTACCAGGTCAACTCCTTCATTTCTGCGTTGAGTATGAGTTGTAGACCAATTCGTGGTGTTTCAGCCATGGACTTGTTTTCTTTTGTCAAGGAGTAGGATACCTGTATGGCCCCATTCCCATTGACCTTGTACTGAAGTATCAAGTTGGCCATTGGCTCATTTTTTTCATTTGAAAATAAGTAGGTAACATTAACTGTCGCAAAACCTTTTTCTGAATGAGAACTTATGGCTTTCAAAGTTCTGTTCTTACTTGCAAAACGCCAATCTTTTGCCCGTTTGTGCAAGTCATTTCCAAAATCATTGTCGATAGGAGCCCGCCAAAAGTTTGGAGTAAAACCCTGACCATCTTTCAATATATTTTCCTTATCCAGTACCAATTCCTTCATGATCCCATCTGTTTTACTAAAACTTATTTTCAAGACCTTATTACTCACAGTTATGGTTTGTTGATCTTCACTTAGAATAACCTTATTGTCAGTTAATGGAATTTGAGTTGATTTAGGATTGGTTAGTATAAATTGTTCCCAGGCGATGCTATGGTTTTCAGGTATTAATCCTTCTGCAGATTTTGTCAATAATTTGGCGGTCAGTATGTACTCTGATGAATCTTTTTCGTCATAACTCAGGGGTAAACTAACTTTAAATTTACCTCCAGGAGATGTTGAAAGTTCATCAACTCTTCCTGAATCAGCCTTTCTGCCATCTTTTAAAAGTTCCCAGTCCAGATAATAGTCGTTCAAATTTGTAAAATGATAGTTATTTGTAAGTTCCAGTTCCTGTTGTTGATTAAATGAAAAATCAACGAATTGATGCACTTTTTTAACTTCCATCAATGATGGTTTAGGTTTCCTGTCAGGATCCACTAATCCATTGAGGCAAAAATTTCCGTCAGAAGGCACATCTGCGGGTCCGAAATCACCACCATATGCCCAGAATTCCTTGCCCTGATCATCCTTTTTGATAAGACCCTGATCTACCCAGTCCCAGATAAAACCACCTTGAAGAACGTCATGTTTTTTCATCATGTCCCAGTATTCTTTAAAGTTACCCACGCTATTTCCCATAGCATGTGCATATTCACAAAGAATATACGGTCTGTCTTTATGAGTGTTAGCATATGCCTCAAGCTGGTCAATTGTGGCATACATTGGCCCAACGATATCTGTATTTCTATTTAAGCCAGCTTGTTCAAATAGCACATATCTATTTGAATCTCGTTTCTTGATCCAATCATATCCTTCATAAAAAACAGGTCCATTACCGCATTCATTTCCCATGGACCATATAATAATTGAAGGATGATTTTTATCTCTTTCAACCATATTCTTAATTCGGTCCATATGCGCAGCTTTCCATTCTGGCCTGTAAGCTACGTGTTGAATCGTATCAAAACTACCCTGATGTTCAGCACCCATCCCGTGAGATTCTATATTTGCTTCATCAATTACATACAAGCCATAGATGTTGCACAATTCATAAAATCTTTCAGGCTGTGGATAATGAGATGTCCGTACAGCGTTAATATTGTGCATTTTCATTGTTTTGATATCCTTTATCATAGTAGCTTCGTCTACATAGTGACCTGTACGATCATGATGTTCATGAAGATTCACGCCTTTGAGATATACTTTTTTACCGTTTATCTTTAGTAAGCCATTTTCAATTTGCACATTTCTAAATCCTACCTGAGTTGTGACATATTCTAGTACTTGTCCGTTAGCATCCTTTAAAGAGATCAACAATTGGTAAAGAGTAGGCTTTTCAGCACTCCATGCGTCTATATTTTTGATTTGTTCTTTAATACTGAATGAGTTATTCTCTCCATTATCAACAACTTTTTCCTCTTGACGAAACACAGATTGGTTCTGATTATCGTATAATTCAATGAGAATAGCTAATTCTTTGCCCTCACTTTTAGCAAGCAAAACATCCAAAGAGAGTATACCATCGTTATAATTGTTTACAAGCTTAGAACCAACTTCAAAATCGGCAATATGATCCCGATTTCTTGATAAGAGATAAACATCACGGGTAATCCCACCAAGTCTCCAAAAATCCTGATCTTCTAAATAACTGGCATCTGACCATTTGAATACCTCTACAGCAAGTAAATTTTCTCCTTCAACAATATGGTCATTGATCAGAAACTCGGCCGGAGTTTTACTATCTTCACTATAGCCGACTTTATGACCATTTATCCATATATTCATGGCCGAACTTACAGCTCCAAAATGAAGGTATACATCACTATCCAGCATTTTTTCATTAACATTGAATGTGGTTCTGTAAGAGCCTACAGGATTGTAATGAGCCTGAATTACAGGAGGTGTTTTTTCATGCGGGTATTTCACATTGGTATAAATAGGATATCCATAGCCCTCAAGCTCCCAATTTGATGGTACATTAATTTTTTTCCAGTCTGAAACGTCATAGTCTTTTTTGTGAAAACCGACCGGTCTGTCTGCAGGTTTATCTACGATATTGAATTTCCATTTTCCATTCAAGGATGTATAAAACAAGGATTTGTTGGATTCATTTTGTAAGGCCATTTCCTTGTTTTTAAACGGAATAAAAGAGGCTCTGGGATTTTCTTTGTTTCTGGAAAAAATTTCTGGATTCTCCCAATCATTTATAGAACCTGTTTGGCTAATTTGATCATTATATTGTTGCTTTTGTGAGCAAGTAGAAAGGCTAAATAATAGAAATATTATGGATGCAATTTTCATTTGTTTTTACTTTAATTGATGAATTAATTCATAAACTAATTTTTGATATTTTCCATGGATATCAACCTGATTATTCGGATACATTTGCAAGAGTAAGATGGCATTCATGTTTAAATGTGGATCCGCCCAGCCATAGGTATCAAAGAAGCCTCCGAATCCAAACGAACCTTTTGACATAAAACCGTTTTCGGCACCTTTTGAATTAGTTACCCATGTTGAAAAGCCTTGATCGGAATCACCATCATCAAATTCGGTCTGTTTGCTTAGCATCATTTTAACAGAATTTTCTGATAACACTCTAGTGTTTTTATAGATTCCTCCGTCCATAATCATTTGAATAAAGTGGGTGTAATCTTCAGCGGTTCCACATAAATCGGCGCCACCTGAATAAAACTGTCTGCTCTCCATCAAGGGGTACTCAATATCACTATAGCTAGCCGGTAGTAATTTTTTACCGTCTTCAGAAGGCTCATACACTTGCACTAACATTTCTCTTGATTCTTTAGGAATAATAAAATACGAATTTTGCATGTGAAGAGGCTCCAGTAGATTCTCTTTAATATAATAATCATAACGCATTCCAGACACAACTTCAATCAAAGTTCCAAGAACATCATAACTTAAACTATAGATGAAGCTTTTCCCCGGTTCCTGCATTAATGGCAAGGAGGCTATTTTTCTGGTATTCTGTCGAGAGGTCCTGTTGTCTTGACAAAAACCTTCGCTTACATCTTGATGCAATACTAATTTGTTATATTGATCATTTTGAAAACCATATCCTATTCCAGAAGAATGAGTCAATAATTGTCTAACCGTTATATGTGAATTGGTTTGATGTCCTGAAAATGAAGAATCCTGGTGAACAGAATCAAGAATGATCAGGTCTTTGAACTCTGGTAGATATTTTGCAATATCATCATCGAGGTCAAGAAGTCCTTTTTCATTCAATTGCAGAATGGCAGCAGCAGTCAATCCTTTGGTCATTGAAGCGAGACGAAAAATATCCATCGTGTCCTGCTCTTGACCAAGCTCTTTGTTCCTGTGACCATAAGCACGATGAAAAATAATTTTTCCTTTATGCTTAATCAAGGCAACTGCTCCAGGAATTTGATTTTTGTCAACAGTAATTTTAAAAAGAGAATCTATTTTTGACTCTACTTGTGTGATGCTTTTGTTTTCTTTCTTTTTTGTTGGCTCAATTTTATTACATGAATGGTTGAAAAATATGAGCGCTAGAAGGAATACACCTCGAATCAATTGTAATTTGTTCATATATTATAATTGATTTATTGAATTTCAAAGGTCACCATACTTCTTGCGGGTACCTTCCAAACGTCTTCTCCTGAAATTGTTCCTTTATATCGAAGGTTTTCATCTTTTGAGGCCGTGGTTTGGAATACTTTTGCATCATATGTTGGTTTTCCTTCAATTTTTACTTTTACAGGAATTTCTATACTTCTTTGATTTACCATCACTATTACCACCTTGGTACTATCAGGTGACTTATA
This sequence comes from Lutimonas sp., assembly GCF_051011215.1. Taxonomy (NCBI): domain Bacteria; kingdom Pseudomonadati; phylum Bacteroidota; class Flavobacteriia; order Flavobacteriales; family Flavobacteriaceae; genus Lutimonas; species Lutimonas sp. Next base: position 75,233 of record NZ_JBPCUJ010000132.1, on the reverse strand, counting down.
GGCGGAGATCAATAAGCCGTTGATGGATTGTTCTAAAGATTGATTATCTGACCTTTTAATTTCAACTCGTTGATATCCCTCTCTGATGAATCTTGAATAATGTCCCATGGCCCATAAAATCTTTGATTCATAAACAGTGCCATCGTTCTTGTCCGGATCAATATAAACAAGACCATCTTTATAATCATAAGGACTTACGGCTAGCCACCAACTCCAATGGGAAGCGTTGGCAACAGCAAGATCCGCGTACATTACTCTGCCAAGATAAAGAGCAGGATCAATACCAAGATCTCTGCCATTTCCTTCTATTTCCTCGTTGTTTTCAAGCAGACAATACTCCGTCATCCAGAACTCCATTGTTGGATCTAGTCGATTCATTTTATTAAATACGCTTTTTCTAGTGCTCAAAAGGGTACTTGTTCCATATGTAGAATAATAACTGTGACCAGCGATTTTTTGTGCGAGATTTTCTAAATTACCAAGGTAAGCAGTTGAATTTGGATCAAAAAATGTATTCAATTGATCCCCTCGTCCCGGTTTGTCTGCATTCTCATAGAGATAATTCAGTTTTCCAGCTTCAGCTATTTCAATTTTGGTATTTAATGAGGACTGATTTAGTTTTTCATTTAAAACCTTCGTCACTTCAACTACTTCATCATTTAACCAAGGACTGCCTTCCTGGCCTCCCGTCCAGTCCCATTGAGGCTCATTAAAAGGTGAAATATAGTTAAATTGAATTCCGTCATTACTATACAAGTTCTCAATGACTGCCGCCAAAAACTCAGCAAAGTCATCGTATTTATCCTGATTCAGGTTAGAAGAGGCACCCCCAGATGAATGTGCTTTTCCATTTTTAGTCATGTAAATAGGCGGACTATTTGAAAAAGCTGTAAAATGATCTACACCTCTCAGTTTGGCCGCTTGTAGAAACCATCGTTGGCCTTCATGGGCAGTCCAATCATAGCCCGAATCTGTCATAAATGATTCTGCCCGGCGCCATTCATCATCAATCCCGCTGGGACTTCCCTGTGATGCACTACCTGCACCTATATTAAAACGCCAGCTATTCAAACCAATGCCCTTAGGACTGCCATCAGCTTTTAATTCTCTGCTAAAAAGTAGATCTGCTATCCTATTTCTTTTATCCAACGGCCAGTTTTTACCAACAAATTGCGTTGACCAGGCATCAGAAGCTCCGAAACTGTGAATACTTTGATGTCCTCCGGTTGGAATTACCTGCACTTCTAAATAACTGTTCGGTGGTTGACTGCCACCTCCATCTTCCTCTTCAGAAGACCCGTTACCGCAGCCAAAGAGAATTATTCCAAAAATAAAGAAGGTGAGCGTTTTTAGTATTAATTTAATTTTTTTCATAGTATTACAATGATACTTAATGATTAATAGCCAGGATTTTGTTGAATGTCTCCGTTTGAGAGATCAATTTCTGTTTGTGGAATTGGAAATAAATTATGAATGCCGGCATTGAAATACTTTCCTTCGTCATTTCCTGCATCATAAAGATCGGTACTCTCATTGATATTGTAATTTAAGAAAGATTCCATGGCACTTTGTAGTCTGCCAGATCTCTTTAAATCGTAGTAGCGATGTCCTTCCATAGCTAGTTCAAGCCTTCTTTCGTTAAAAACAGCTGTAAGCAGAGCAGGTCCAGCAGCATTTATTTCATCAACACCTGCTCGTTCCCGTACCTTATTGATGGCAGCCAAGGCTTCACCTTCATTTCCAACATGATAAGCTGCTTCTGCTTTTATCAATAATAAATCCGCAAATCGAAAAAGAATGTGATTTAGACCTGATCGAACGTGTTCATCTTTTGGTGGCCTTTCATCAAAAGAAAGATAATACTTCTTATTAATTCTACCAGTCATATTCTGATCCGGGTCAGTGTCATAAGCAGGATGTTCTTCATCCACATACTCTCCTTCACGGATAATGGTATGAACCCTTCTTGGATCATCGCCCATAAAGTTATCCAGATGACTGCTTGGAGTACAAAAACCCCATCCACCGTCCGCACGACTTCTCGATAGAACAGGCAAGGCACTTCCTGAGTAATAAATGTCGTCATAAGAATGCTGAATTTCAAAAATTGATCCGTTTCCATTTGGGTTGCTAATACTCCAAACATTTTCAAAAGAATCATTCAGATTATGCTCGTTCAGTAATTCCACCTGTTCTGCATAATCATAGGCATCACTAAATTTTTCCTGATAAAGGTATGCTTTTGCTAAAAAGGCTAACGCCGCTCCTTTGGTAGCTCGACCTATTTTGTCCGGAGAAATTTGGCTCTTCGTTGGCAAGAAATTAGCGGCATCTTTTAAATCTAATTCAATTTGACTCCAAATTTCTGCTTCTGAGGACCTTGTAAGGTTTGCTTCCTGTATTGAAATAGGTTCTGTTAACAAGGGAACTCCGCCAAAGTTTTTTACCAGTTCAAAATAGAATACAGCTCTTAAAAATTTGGCTTCTGCTATCAATCCGTCAATTTCTTCCTGTAAAATAGGAGCTTCCGGAATTCTTTCCATGGCTAAATTACATCGGTAAATTCCCTGATATGAAAACCTCCATTTGTATTCGACCCATTCATTAGAAGAGTTGATATTAAAATCTGCAAGGTTTCCAAAGTCACGTTGATCCCCTTCATTGTTGTTTCCTTTGAATGCGTCATCCGAGCTGGCATCACCTACCAGCCAGAAAAAATCAACTTCCCACCAGTCCTGTGGACTAAGTGTAGAATAACATCCTATGATGGCTCCGTCGCATTCCGAATAGTTTGAATAAAAACTATCAAGATTTTGCTTTCCTGTCACTTCGTTGTCTATATAATCTGAACATCCGCTCAGCAATAGAATTAAGGTTAAAATACTATATGATATCTGTTTCATCTTATTAGAATTTAATTCATTAAAAGGCAATGTTTACACCTATGTTAAAAATACGCGGTAGGGGGTAATGTCCCCAATCAACACCCTGAAGGGTCGCGGTTCCTCCTATATCAGGATCTAAACCACTAAATGACGTTGCCGTAAATACATTTTCACCAGTCAAGAACACTCTGAAATTAGTTAAGTTGGCTCTTTCCAGTGTGCTTTGAGGTAATCTGTATCCAAGTTGAATGTTTCTTAATCGGATAAATGAACCGTCTTCGATATAATAACTAGAATACCTGAAATTTTGATTTGGATCATCATTGGATAATCTGGGTTGCGAATTTGTACTTCCTTCACCATCCCAGGCGGCATCATAAAGTCCGGCATAAGAATTATAGTTGCCGGCTCCCGAATTCAAGTAAGGTTTTGCTGCATTTAGCATATCTCCACCATAGGCTCCCGTGAACAGAGTACTCAGGTCAAACCCTCTGTATTCAAATTTCATGGTGAAACCAAAACTTAGATCAGGAATTGGATTTCCTATTTCAGTTCTGTCATCATCAGTTAACTGACCATCATTATTTAAATCTTTAAAACGCATATCTCCCGGTTGAGCGAAAGGTTGAATAATGTTTCCGAATTCGTCAGAATGACTATTGATTTCTGTTCTGTTTTGAAAAATTCCATCAGCTACATAGCCGTAGAATTGGCCAGGAGCCATACCTTCAGCAGTGCGTGCAAGACTATTTAAGCGTTGGTGATTCCCATCCCATATGGCTTCTCCGTCGGCCAAATTGGTCACTTTAGCATTATAGTGAGTTAAGTTCAATATAAAGTTGGTCTTAAACTCATTAAAATCATGTCGGTAATTAATTCCCAAATCAACCCCATTGGTTTTAAAACTTCCAACATTGGCCCATTGGTAAATAAAACCTGCTCCAAGATAAAGAGGAATGCTCTTTTCCATGATCATGTCAGTAGTAGTTCGTGAATACACGTCTAGATTGACACCTAGTTCAGAATTAAAGAATGAAAGGTCTAATCCAAGGTTTATATCTTCAACAGTTTCCCATAATAGATCCGAATTGCCTACATTATCAGGTGCTTGTCCAATCAAGGTATTTTGACCCGCTCCTGAGGTATAGTATTCATTTCCGATGGTTGTAAGTTTTGCTGAGTTAGGTAGAGAATTCCTATTGTCATTTCCAATTTGACCATATCCGGCTCTTATCTTTAAAAGATTGATCCAATCGGTATTATCCATAAAGCTTTCATTTGAAATAACCCATCCAGCAGAAATTGAAGGAAAAACAGCCCATTGGTTCTGTTCCGGGAACAATGATGAGCCATCAGCCCTTACTGTTGCCGTTACTAAATATTTATTGTCAAAATCATAGGAAGCCCTTCCCAGGTATGAAATAAGATTGTAGTTTTCGTTATTTCCAGAAGTGTAAAAGGCTTCAGTTGCTGCATCAAGATATCGCAGAGATTCTGTATTGTTCGGGACATTTTCACCTTCTCCATACAATGTTCTGTGCTCTCTCGATTCAACAATAATACCGCCCATCACATTTAAATGATGCTTATCAAAATCTTTTTGATAGGTAAGAATATTGTTCCAGGTGGTATTGGTTCTGTTGTTATGAGTTCTGCTAACCTTATTAACATCTCTTTTATCAGTTTCCTCTATATAATAATCAGGTTCAAACCAATTGTTTTCGAACGAACTGAAATAGATGTTATATTGAGACTTAAATGACAGGCCTTCAATAATTTCCCAGTTGATATAGAAATTGGCCACAACTCTGGTGTAATTATCTTCGTTAAATGACCTGGCCAATTGACCAAGAGCATTTGGTACATCAGTAATGGTTGGTGAGAAAATACTAAATTCGTTAAGCCCTACTTGTTCATAATCAGGAAGGTAAGGGTCTGTTACAGGCTCTAGTCTATGAACATCCCAAACCAGATTAGGTCCATTGGTTGTTTGCGAATTTGCCAGGGTAAAATTTTCTCCAATAGTAACTTTTTTTCCTAGTTTGAATTCTGTATTAAGACGAACGTTCCATTTTTGGAAATCACTGCCCTTAATGATACCATCCTGATATTGATGTGTCGCACCCGTTGATATTTTCATGGTTTCTGAACCAGAGGTAATATTGACGTTAAAATTGCTCATTGGAGCAGATTGAGTAACTTCATCCCACCAGTCGGTCCCTGTGCCCAATTCTTCAGGATTTGGATATAGCGGACTGTTGCCATCATTTTCTAAGGAAGCATTTATGATACGCCCATATTCAGTGGCATCAGCTAAGGATGGCTTTTTAGCAACACTTTGAAGCCCTCCATTTGCATTGATATTAACTGTTAAGCGATCAATTTTTGCTTGTTTTGTTCTAATAATAATAACTCCATTGGAAGCTCTGGATCCAAAAATTGCAGAAGCAGATGCATCTTTCAAGACCTGAACACTTTCTATATCATCTGGAGATAAGAAATTAATATCATCTAAAGGCACGTCGTCTACTACATACAATGGTGTGTTGTTGTTCAACGTTGAAAGTCCACGAATTGTTACGGTTCCCTCTGAACCTGGTTGCCCTCCACTAGATTGAACTTGAACACCGGGCAATTGGCCTGCAAGGGCATCTTGAATATTGGTAACTGCTCTTTTGGAAAGTTCTTCTCCTTTTACAGTTGAAATGGCACTGCTCATATCCTTCTTTTTAATGGCTCCATAACCAATAAGGACGACCTCTTCAAGTTCTTGAGCATCCTCAATTAAACTTACATCAATAGTTGTATCAGTTCCCACGGTAAATTCCTGAGGAGTGAAACCAACATAAGAAAATACCAAGATATCACCGTTGCTTGCAGTAATCGCATAATTCCCGTCAAAGTCAGAAGCGGTTCCAATCGAGGTGTTTTTAATTAGTATTGAGACTCCCGGAATTGGTTCTCCGTCAAAAGTTACAGAACCGGTTATCTGTTTTTCCTGGGCGTTAGCCAGGCTTATTAATAGCATAAAAGATGCTATTACAATGTGTTTTATTGCTTTCATCATATGAAATTTTTAATTCAAAAGGTTAGATAATGAAACTGTATTCAACTGTCTGAAACGCTCTGAAAAAACAAATCGAATTCAGACAATTGAATTGAACAGTAACACATTTTATTCATAATAATGAATAGTGGTACGTAATAAGAAATAGTCAAAGGTGATAAAGTACCAGCCTGCTTGTCCTAAGAACTTTAAGTCAGAACTTCCATCCCCAACTTTGTTCTTCACATAGTTGATCGGGAATGTCATTTCGCCCCCTTCTTCAAAACCACAGTCATAAGGAGACCATCCATCGTTTTGACCAATGAATTTCAAACTTGTATCATCAGATATCTGAATCCATGCCGTAAAGACGTAGGGATTGCCCCATGGATCTGCATCCATTTTGATAGCGCCATCAGGGTTCCAGTCAAGATTTGGGTAATCAGGATATCCGTTTCCTACGATATACATGTCATTTTTCACTTCAACGTCAACGGTCATTAACTCATAAGTATATTCTAATGTATATGGATTGAATTTAACTCTGTAGTACCCATCACCATCAGGGAAGTTAATCTCTTTACTGTCATCAGAGTTGATCATTTTGGTTTCATCATTGGGATCCAGTCCCCAGTTATTTGGTGCCCAGTCCAATTGACCTACAAACTTGATTCCATAACCCGTCCAGTAGTAAAACTCTAGGACAAACCAATCTTCATTGTCAGGATCCTTCCACATCTGTGAGCTTTTACTGACATCCCACTCCCACCACATAGAGCCACCTACGGCATACATTTGGTTGATCTCATTTTTTTCACCAACGATAACAGCTGTACTACCTGTTTGAGAATTACCAGCCTTATCAACTGCACGTAAAGCCAATATCTGTGTGCCTTCAACTGCATCTGCAGGAACATCAAATGAATCGTCAATTTGATAACTGGTTGTTCCTTCTTCCATCTTAAGCTTCATGTCAATTCCAAAAGCTTCATTATATACAAATATGGAGTCAAGAGATTTATCATCGGTAACATTGATCTGAAGCAGCACATTATCTCCTTTGGCCACGGAAGTACCCGGTGTCGGAGAAATGACCTCAATTTCAGGCTTTATTACATCCATGTCCAAAGTCACTACCACATCGTGTGTCACTTTATTACCTGCAATATTGGTAACTGAAACTTTAATGGTATGAGAAGATTCCGGAGTTTCTTCATCAGGGACGAGAAATTTATATTTTAATAAATACTCCTTTGGTGCATTATCAAACTGAATTGCCTTATCGAGAAACCATTCTGGATATTGCATTTCAACACTTTCAATTCCAATCCCGTCCGAGACCAGACCTTCAAAAATAAATTCATGTCCAGGAGCACTGGAAATACTAGTCGGAAAATCCGGAAATTCAGGAATCACATTGTTGTCAAAATCATCGTCATCATTACATGAGATGAGCATAAAAGATAAAATAGCCAGGCTAAGAAATCCCCTTGTGAATAATTTTTTAATCATGATGTTTGTTTATTTTGAGATTTATCAAGGACTAAATTAGAATCAATAAGGAAGATTAATACTGTATAATTTGTTCAAATAGAAGGGGTATATTAACCAAATCATATTATCGGTTAAATATTAATATTATTTGAATGGAAAATTAATACATTTGGTGAAAAACCATATTTAAACAAGATCCTATTACAAATAATTTGATACGTACTTATCTATTTATATTCATTTTTTTGATTGGGGTTCCAACAATGATTTTGGCCCAATCAAGATTACCGGCAAAACTTAAATTTCATTCGTTAAATGTGGAAGATGGTTTGCCTAATAACACTGTAAATGCAATAGTTCAGGACTCATTGGGTTTTATATGGATTGGAACAAATGATGGACTCTGTCGCTATGACGGAATGAACTACCGATATTATAAAGAGTCACTCAAAGAGCACAATGGTCTTTCGAACAATTTTGTACAGTCTTTGTTTTTAGACAAGGATGGTAAACTTTGGATCATGACTGATCAGGGTTTGAACAAATATGACCCTACCTTTGAACGATTTGATACCTATACAGTTGATGATGGATTGAGTTATAATAGTGTAACCAAAATGACTCAGGGAGCTGATGGTATGTATTACATAGGTACTTATGGGGGTGGATTAGATGTTTTTAACGGAGAAGAATTTATCCGTAATTTTAGTCCTAATAGTGATGATCCTCTGGCATCTTTTCTTATTTCTGATATAGAAATTCAGGGTGAAAACTCTTTATGGGTGGCCACTTGGTATAGTGGAATATGTAAGATTGATCTTAAAGATGGTTCTGTGAAAAACTTTGGGTCTGGAGAGAATACAATCACTCCCTCAGGCAGGATTAACGATATCTATCTTGATCAATCAGGTTTTTTATGGATAGCAACGGATAAAGGATTGACCATATATAATACATTGGATGATTCCTACACCTTAATTTCCATGGAAAACAGTCCTCATCTTGTCGATAATGATATTTTGAGCATATTCGAACATTCCAATGGAGAATTGTGGTTTGGAACGCGAAATGCCGGAATTGTAAAGACACTAAGACGTGAATTATTGTCAAATAAACAAAGCACTGTTTTCAAGGGCCATGCCCCTAACGGAACCGATGAGAGCGTTCACCATCGAACCGTCAATTATTTATATGAAGATGATCAGGGTAATATTTGGATTGGTAGCCACAAGGGGGGTGTTGATATCGTCCAACCATCAGGTGAAATTATTCATTATTATCCAAAATTGACTGAGGATAACTTAAAGGAAACACAAAGTGTTTGGGGCATTAATCAAACCCAGGATGGAAAGTTATGGTTAGGAACAGATGGAGACGGACTTGTTTTGTTTGATCCTGTTTCAAACGAAACAAAGCACTTTAAACATGATTTGGATAACGTAAATTCGCTTAGTGATAATGCCATATTAACCCTATTGGAAGACAGTAAACAGAATGTTTGGATAGGTACATATGCAGGGGGGATCAGTAAGTATCATGTTGATAAAAACCAATTTAAAAATTACATGACGGGTTACCTTCCCGAAAGTATCAATAGTAATGATGTCAGGGTTATTTTTGAGGATAGCAGTGCAAGAATATGGGTTGGATCCAATGGAGGTGGTTTACAACGTTATAATGAAGATTCAGATGATTTTGAATTCATGCAAGAGGTTGGTTGGATAGATATAAGAACTATTGCAGAGGATGGCAATGGAACCTTGTGGCTGGGAACCTTCGGAAATGGTCTTTTATCCTTCGATCCAGCTTCAAATACTCTTAAAGAATATCCTGAAATACAAAAGATCGATAGTCATATAATATTCAGTTTGTATATTGACACTGAGGATCAAATTTGGATAGGAACTCGATATAAAGGACTGTTGAAATTTGATCCTGAAAATGATACTTTGGAACAAATTACAGAAGTAAATGGGCTTACAAATAACACGATTCAGTCCATTGTTCCAGATCATGAAGGAAACATATGGCTTAGTACCAATGACGGAGTTAATATGCTGAATAGAGACACGGGAAATATCATTCAATATAAGAGCAGCAGTGGTATTCAGGCTGGGCAATTCAATAATAATTCAGGATTCCTTTCAAATGATGGTTATCTCGTTTTTGGAGGTATCAACGGGATGAATATTTTCTATCCTGAGTGGGCCTTGAAAAGAAATCTTCCAGAGAAAATTCTCATCACAGATTTTAAATTATTTAATGAATCAGTATCCGTGACGACAAAGGACAAGGAAAGTCCGCTTAAAACCAACATTTCAGAAGCAAATTTATTAACTCTGTCTCATGATCAAAACGACATTACCTTATCTTATGTGGGCCTGAGTTTACCGTTTGCACAGGATTTGAATTATGCCTATAAACTTAACCATTTTGACAAAGACTGGAATTTTGTTGGGAAGTCAACCGCTGCCGTTTATAGAAATATACCTCCAGGCGATTATTTATTTCAGGTTGCAATTGTTGAAGATTCGGGGGAATTAGGTTTGCTAAAGGAGATAACAGTAATTATAAGACCTCCATTTTGGTTAACTTGGCCGGCCATATTAATTTATGGCGCGGTCATAATTGCGGTTTTAATCATGATTGCCAAGTATTATGGAAGACAGATTAAATTAAGAAACTCCTTATTTTATGAGAAAAAACTCAGACAAAAGGAAGCAGACCTTAACCAGGAGAGATTTCGGTTCTTTACTAGTTTTTCTCATGAATTGAGAACTCCATTGACCCTGATTTTAGGGCCTGTAAAAGACATGATTCGAACAGAAAAGAACGAATCTAAACTTGAAAAGCTCCATATGATCAAAAGAAATTCAAACGTATTATTGGAATTGATCAACAAAATGCTTGAATTTAGAAAAACAGAAACGGAACATAATCACCTGGAAATAGGACAGTATTCTTTTGATAATTTTGTTTCTGAAATTCATTCAAATTTTGGATTTTATGCCAATCAAAAGTCCATAAAATTTGAATTGAAAGAAAGTGGGCTATCAGAAATTTGGTTTGATTACAAAAAGATTCAATTGGTCATCAACAATATTTTGTCCAATGCGTTCAAGTATACTCCTCAAGGAGGTTTCATCAGAATGATAATTAAAGAAAAGGAAGGTTGGATTGTTCTTTCGGTTAAAGATTCTGGCCCGGGAATTAGCAATGAAGCTTTGTCCTCTATCTTTGATCTCTATTTCCATAGCGATTTGGATGAAGTAATTGATGGTACTGGCATTGGATTAGCGCTTTGCAAAAAATTGATGGATCTTCACGGCGGTAGAATAGAAGCGAAGAGTAAATTGGGTATGGGTGCTCAATTTAGTATCTATCTTCATAAATCAAAGTCGCACTATGAAGGAATGGAGAATGTAGAATTTTTAACTAATAATCGTTATGTAGTTAGAAAACCATTTTTAAAGAGCTCTTCTTTACCTGAAAAATCAACGGTTGATAGAATTGAAAAAGATGACAGAGTCATACTTGTCATTGATGACAATCAGGACGTGGTGCGCTATGTATCTGATATCTTATCAGGTCAATACAAGATTATCACTGCAAAAGATGGGCAGCAAGGAATTGAAATGGCCTTAAAATATATTCCCGATCTGATTATTTCTGACATTATGATGCCTAATAAATCAGGAACAGAACTTTGCGAAGAATTAAAGAACAGAAGTCAAACAAGTCATATTCCCATTGTATTTTTGACGGCAAAACTTGAAAGTGAAAATCAATTAAAAAGTATGAATTTAGGTGCTGATGCCTATATTACAAAACCCTTCGATTCAGCTTTTTTAAAGGCACGGGTTCAAAACTTATTTTTGAACAGGGTGAAACTGATAAAACATTATCAAGGCAACAAGGAAGAGTCTGTTAGTACAATACCAGAACCTCTGGAAGACAAATTCTTGAATCGAATGGAACAATTGATCATTGAACAATTTGATGGCAAGGATCAGTCTATTCCAGAATTGGCGAAGAATCTTGGATTTAGTCGATCTTCTCTCTACAGAAAAGTAAAAGCGCTGACAGGACTTTCGATTAATCAATTTGTGAGAAAAGTAAGATTAAACAGAGCTGCTAAGCTAATTGATCAGGGTGAAATGAATATTTCACAAGTAGCATTCGAAGTAGGGTTTAATGACTTGAAATATTTTAGGAATTGTTTTAAGGAACAATTCGGTGTGGTTCCTTCAATTTATAGAAAAAGAAAACTTGTTAAAGCAGATTCTTAGATTAAACCATTCAATATGATGACCTGGGTCATTGCATTATTCAATTGAAAACTGTAATCTTCCATTGCATAATTAATTTAAGCGCTTTTGATTGGAAACAAACCTTACATATTTCGACAAATTTGAACTTGAACAAATTGAATTATATCATTATTTATATGATTTGAACGCTGACAAGATGAATGTTGGGGAAGAAATCAAAATAAAAGAAATTAACAAGAATAGGTAATATTTAAAAAACCTTAATATTAAATTCACCTGCAGTTAACAACGGAAAATTAAATTTGAATCTCTTTCAAATATTTTGAATTTGTATGAGTTTTGTTTCGAATGGCCGACATGAAAATGTCGGTCTTTTTTTATTCTAAGCTTTTGGCAGTGAAAAACCAGCCCGGAGATATAGAATTATTTGTATTTTTAGGTTTAAAGCAACTCTTATGAATCAAATTAACAGAAGAAATTGGTTAAGAACCGCAGGTCTAAGTACCGGAATGCTGGTATTGGGAAACACAAGTGCTTTTGGCTTTGAACCGTTAAAAGAGAAATTTGATAGTGACAGACTGGTCATGCTCAATGCCAATGAAAACCCATTTAGCCCTTCTTTTAGAATTCAACAGAAAATCAGTGATAATTTTGATTTGATATGCAGGTATCCGTTTCGAATAGAAGATGAACTTATTGAAGCCATTGCTGCAAAGGAAGGTGTTCCAAAAAATTACGTGGTCATCACCGGTGGATCAACAGAAGGATTAAAAGCGGCGGGTCTTATTTTCGGTAGAGATGGAGGTGAAATAATAGCAGCAGATCCGACCTATCAATCGCTTCTTACGTATGCAGAAAGTCATGGCTCGAAAATTCAGCGTGTTCCTTTAAACGATGCCCTCGAACATGATTTAGAAGCCATGGCAGATAGAATAAACAAGAAGACAGGATTGATATTTATCTGTAACCCGAATAATCCAAGCGGCACCATTATCGATGCCAATACGATGCTTGATTTTTGTAAATCTCATGATGATAAAGCAGTTATATTCAGTGATGAAGCGTATTACGATTATATTACGGAACCTGAATATCCGTCCATGATAGAATTGGTTAAAGAAGGGCGAAACATCATTGTCTCAAAGACTTTTTCTAAAGTGTACGGACTGGCGGGGCTCCGCGTTGGATACCTGATTGCAAAACCCGAAATAGCTACTCAATTAAAAAAATCTGTGATGGCCAACACCAATGTTCTGGCGATCAAAGCTGCTCAGGAAGCCTTGAAGGATGATGACTTTTACAAATATAGTATTGCTAAAAATATGGAAGCCAAACTGTTTTTGTATAAAAGCTTTGATGAACTGGATTTAAGATATGTTCCTTCACATTCCAACTTTGTGTTTTTCGAATCAGGCAGGCCGATTACACAATTGCAGGAGCAAATGAAGAAAGAGCAAATTCTGATAGGAAGACCCTTTCCACCTTTGCAAGATTGGGCTCGCATAAGTACAGGCAAGATGGAGCATATGAAACTATTTGTTCAGGCCCTGAAAAAAGTGATGTCTGATTAATCAGGTAGTATATTATTCTTTATCAAAATAGCTTTTAAAATTTCCAGTATAGAATCTCGGGTGGTATTCTTGACCTAGAATATCTTTTTGAATAGGTTCTTCCCATAAAAGTTCCAGGCCCAATTGATTATTAACGTCATAGGAATCATATCGCATGGTATACGAACAGTATTCATAATCTTTCGAATCAATATTTTTAAAAAACTCTAAATACTGATGGGCCAAATAAAATACATTATCGTTACAGTCCGCCGTAATATCATAATTGAAAAAAACAGGCTTTTCCTGCGTCTTATAATTCACCAAATCCGTCAGTTCAATGTCAACATCTTTGATTTCCTGCCGTCTTAATTTATCGTACACCTCTATTGAAAGGGGTAAAACAATACAATGACCCGAATAGTTTTGAAAATCATCCATGATGATTAAATTTAGGCCCGGCAATAATTCAATAGCCTTCGATAATACTGCCCTGGATATTAATTCCTGCTTATTTTTTTGAAGTATTAAATCCTTGAATATAAAATCTTTATCTGTAGAGAGTTCGATTGTTCTTATTCTATTTGAAAATTCTTTTACACGGTCTTTGAACCAATCTGCATTTGGCAGATCATTATTTAATCTGTTCAAGGAATATTTTCTGATTCTAAAATCATAATAAGTGGGAATTGGAACAGCGGCATTTAAATTTCTAATAAGCTGATAGGGGAGCAATGTTTCTTCAACAATTTCTTTTTCCTTATCCGGTTTGATCAATGTGATATCTTTCTCCCAGCGCTGAATGGTTCGAATATCAACATTGATCAATGATGACAAGTCGAGCTGGGACAAGGTGTGCTCTTGTCTATAATCGATTAGCAATTCTCCTATTGAAAGATATTGTTTCATAAATGGTATTTATTTCCTTAAAAATAATGATTTTTCAGGTATTTTTTGAGGTACTTATCATTCGAACATAAAAACGTCTATTCTTAATACATTGTAATTCTATCGATCAGTATTTGTTCCGGGGATATTAAAATCACTGTACCTGAACAAAAATTTCAATAGTTAGACAAAAACATTGATTTTTTATCGATGTCTTAATAAATATGCTTTTGATGATAAAAATATTGCCGTAATTATTAACAAAAAACTGGATAAATAAGAATTGAATTAAAGCAGTAGTATTATAAAAAACGAGAGAGGAAAGGATGCTTAGGCCACTATATTTAGGGTGTTACAAAATTCAACTAATTATAAAGTATTGATTTTTAGTATGTTTAATTTAATATTGGATTCTGTTAATAATTCTTAAACATTTTTAATGTGTAATTAGTACATAATAGAAAAAAATTCGTAATTTCGAAATGCGTTTCAAAATACTCGGGGGAAAAGTTTTGAAACTAACCTAACCTGGCAGATTTATCTGTCAGGTTTTTTTGTAGAATTCAGTTCGAAATTCCTTCTACAAAACCGATACTAACTTTGGAATTGAACCGGTATTTCAGGGTACTAAAAAAGGTCAAAAAATGTAAGAATGTACATTTTCTGACCTTTAATCGAATCAAAATTCTATGTGGCTTAAAACAGTTTCTTATAGTACTGATCTGCCATTCTGTGGCTTGTAAATGCTGGAATCACACCGTCCATTGCCTTAAAGACAATATCCTGCCATTTTTCCGGAGCATCGTAATACGTTGGTATTACTTTATTTTCCAAGATGTCATATAAATTATCGGCATCCATTTTATCCTGATCCCAATGAGGAATTTTATAATCTACTTCAGGTAATACAAAACAATTCTTACCATTCTTTTGAAATTCTGGAATCCAGCCATCGTTAATGGAGACATTCACAGATCCATTCATCGCGGCTGTCATGCCGCTTGTACCAGATGCTTCACGTGTTATTCTCGGTGTATTTAACCATACATCAGAACCATCTTTTAATCTTCGGGATAAATCAATCTCATAGCCTGTCAATACCGCCAGATTCGGTTTTTGCTTTGAGTAGTTTACCAAATGATTAAAAATATCAATGGCGTAGAAATCATATGGATAAGGTTTACCTGCCCAAATGATTTGAACCGGATATTTGGCATTAGAAATGAGTTTTTCAAATCTTTGAAGGTCATGAAGCAATAAATCTGCTCTTTTGTACCCGGCAAAACGACGTGCCCAAACAAAGGTTAATACCTTTGGATCCATCGTTTTTCCAGTCTGAAGTGCTACTTCATTAAATAGATCTTGTTTAAGTTCCAGTTTTCTCTTTTGATAGGCTTTCACCTGTTTTCTTTCCCAGGTTCTTTTGACTACTTTATCCTGCCAGAAACTTTGATTTTGAGCATTCGTGATTGGAATGATCGGACAGGTCCCAGGATAGTCCTTCCACATATCTTTGGCGACTTTGGCATGTAATTTAGATACGGCATTGGCTTTTTTAGCCATTCTCAATGCAGCAACTGTATAATTCACCATTCCACCATTTACCATTTCCTTTTGCAATTCCTCTTCGTTCAGGTTTCTTCCAAAAAATCCACATCTGTTAAGATGACGCGCATCTCTTTCTTCATTACCAGCCTTTTCCGGAGTATGCGTTGTAAATACCAATTGATTTTTCTTAACTCCTTGATCTCTCAAATAATAGAAGGCAGGAAGCCCGTGACCTTCATTTAAATGATACACATCAGATCCTCCAAGAGCTTCAACAACCTTTGCACCTCCAATTCCAAGAACAATGCTTTGTGAAACCCTTGTTACTTCATTTGCATCATATAAGTGGTTGGTAATAGTTCTTGATAAATGATCATTGCCTTCCACATCAGTGCTTAGGAAATACATGGGTACCGTACCAAAGATTTCTGGTTTTAATACATATGCTCTTACCTTTACATGTGGATTATCGTGTAACTGAACTTCAACTTCAATTCCAGTATCTTCTAAAAAATCAAATGTCTTTTCATTGAACTCGGTACGTAAGGTCTGGTCATCGTTTCTTGCCTGATCATAATAGCCGTATTTCCATAACATACCAATACCGATCATGTTTTGTTTTAATTCAAAACCTGACCTCATATGAGAACCTGCCAAGAATCCAAGTCCACCTGAATAAATATTAAATGCCTGGTCTATTCCAAACTCCATACTAAAATAAGCGACCTTTTTCTTATATGCTGTTGCAATTTTATAAGGATGGTGCCATGAACTATATTTGTTTTCCATTTTCTTTTGCTATTTGAAAAAATTAAGGTGCAAAGATAATGAATAATGTAGTATTGAAACATAAATTTTAACAGAGAATCCATTATTAAAAGCTGAATAAGAAACTACTGGGTTATAAGAATATTTCGGAATAGTTTTAAGGTAGAAACTATTCAACGTCCTCATGTAAATACCAGCAGCAACAACAGGAAAACAATGGTATGCATCTTGTGCCTGGTGGCCATCTATGTACATAACTTAGATGTTTATTTTCCTCAGTCGTAAGGCATTGGCAATTACGGAAACCGAACTAAAACTCATAGCCAAAGCAGCAATCATAGGAGATAAGAGAACCCCAAAAAACGGATACAAAATACCAGCTGCAACGGGCACTCCAATGGTATTGTATATCAAGGCGAAAAATAAATTTTGTTTGATGTTCTTCATCACGCCATGACTTAGATTTTTTGCTTTCACAATTCCGTATAAGTCTCCATTTAATAATGTGATAGAGGCAGTTTCTATCGCAACATCCGTACCGGTTCCCATGGCAATGCCAACATCACTTTTTGCGAGGGCAGGGGCATCATTAATTCCATCTCCTGCCATCGCAACAATATGACCTTTTTGTTGCAGAGTTTCTATTTCCTTGAGCTTATCTTCTGGTAAACAGGAGGCTTTAAATCCGGAAAGTCCCAATTCCCTGGCAACATAGGCCGATGTATTTGCATTATCTCCAGTAAGCATGATTACCTGAATTCCCTTGTCTATTAAAGTGGCTATGGCAGATTTACTTGATTCTTTAATGGCATCGCTGATCACCAAAAATCCAAGGACCTTATCATCCTCTAAAACGTAGCTCACAGTTTTACCTTTGACTTGATATTCTATGGCGGCTACTGCATATTTTTGATCTAATGAAACACCTAAGGCATCCATCATTTTAGCATTACCCACGGCTACTTTTTTTTGATCAATAACACCAGATACACCCTTACCGGTTAAGGATACAAAATGCTCAACTTTTTCAGGAGCAGTATCTTTGGATTTCCCAAAAGATACGATTGCGGTGGCCAGCGCATGCTCACTTAACTGATTCAATGAGAAACTATAACTTAAAATCTCATCTTCAGAGCAGTCGTCAAAAGCTATTATTCGTTCCACACTGGGTTTCCCTTCCGTTATTGTGCCTGTTTTATCCAGGATCAGCGTATCCACCTGATCCATTTTTTCCAGCGCCTCTGCGTTTTTAATGAGTACTCCGTTTTGTGCTCCCTTTCCAACGCCCACCATCACTGACATCGGAGTTGCCAACCCCAAGGCACAGGGGCAGGCAATAATTAGAACAGCAATGGCATTAACCAAAGCAAAAACATGGGCAGGAGCAGGGCCCCACAACACCCATACGGTATAGGTTATAATGGATATAGCAACCACTATGGGTACGAAATAGGCGGCGACCCTATCTGCCAAACTTTGAATCGGTGCTCTGCTTCTGCTTGCTGAGTTGACCATCTGAATAATCTGAGACAATAAGGTGTCGGAACCTACTTTTTCTGCTTCCATTAAAAAGCTCAGATTTCCGTTGATGGTTCCTCCAATTACCTTGTCTTTTATTCTTTTTGTGACGGCCAGGGGTTCTCCAGTAACCATCGATTCGTCTACAAGGCCTTCGCCTTCCGTGATGAATCCATCTACAGGGATTTTATCTCCTGGTTTAACCCTTAAGACATCTTTTGGCTTGATCTGCTCAGTGCTAATTACCTGTTCAATTCCATTTTGAATGAGGTAGGCTTTATTAGGAGCCAACTTTAGCAGTTCTTTTACCGCAGCATTTGTTTTACTATGCGCTTTTGCCTCCAAGACCTGTCCCAAAAGTACCAGAGTCAAAATGACGGTGGCGGCTTCAAAATAAACATGTACCGAACCGTTACTGTTCTTAAACTCAGCCGGGAAAAAATTAGGAAAGATCAAGCCAAATAAGCTAAAAACCCAGGCAATGCCGGCCCCGATTCCAATCAAGGTGAACATGTTTAGGTTCCAAGTTTTAATGGAGCGATAAGCCCTTTGAAAAAATATCCAACAGGTGTAAAATACAACTGGAACTGAGAAGAATAACTGAACCCAATTCCAATAATATTGATCCATTATTCGATACAACGGATTGTTTACAACCATTTCGGACATGGCTATCATAAAAACAGGTAGGGTAAAAAAAACGGAGAGCCATAGCTTATGGCGCAATTTTAAATAATTCTTTTCTTCTGCACTTGGCTCGGGATCAACAGTTACCAAATCCATGCCACAAACAGGGCAGTCCCCAGGCTGATTTTTTATAACTTCAGGATGCATGGGGCATGTATATTGTTTGATAGCTGCTGAATCAACCTTTTGCTCTTCCACTAAATCCATTCCGCATACAGGACAATCTCCGGGTTTTTCATAGATCTTGTCTCCTTCACAATGCATTGGGCAATAAAACTTCCCTGTGGGTTGTCCTTTGGAAACTTTTGATTTGTTGGAAGGTTTTCTCAGGGTGGTTCCCACAGGATGAATGGTATAAGAACCTCCATGACTTGACAGTGCTTTTTCAAACACCTCTATTGAAACCGGGCTCACTGATTCAACCTGGGCAATACCTTTTTCTAAGTCCACCTGTACTGACTCAACTTGGGGCGGTTCAGAAAGAAGTTTTTCAACATGGTTCTTACAACCATTGCATGACATACCCTGTATCTGATACGTTTTCTTCATTATGAATAAATCAATAATGTCTTTTAAAGATGCAAAAATAGTCTTTTAATCCCTTCTATTAGATGAATTCAGATCATTATTTGACCGGGAACAGATGGATGTTAGGTAGCCTGACTTGGAAATCTACAGTTCAAAAATGATTAAATCAAGCCTCGTTCTCTGCAATAGGAAATTAACTCATTTGTACTGTGCAATCCAGATTTTTTGAAAAGATTTTTTCTATGAGTGGCCACAGTATGCGCGCTGATAAATAATTTATCACCGATCTCAGTATTCGTGTGACTTTTTTTCATTTCACTGGCTATTTCCAATTCTCGTGGAGAAAATAGATTTCTGAATTTTTCTGAAACCATTTTCTTATAAACAAGTTCTTGCTCCTTATTGGATTGAAGTGTCCAAGCCATGTCACAACTGGATGAGATAAAATCTATATCACTAAATTTTATCAAAAGTTTGGTTAGTTGATTTTCATGGCTTTCGTAGACACTAATCTGACATAGAATTTTAATATATGATTTATTTCTTTTTTGAACTCTGCATGTAAATGTTAGCCCGGTGCTGCTCTGAGCTAAAAAATGTGATTCGCAATACTCGATATACGTACGAAACAGGTGCTTTAAAAGAGGAAGATGCTTCTTAAAGCAAATTTGTACTACGTCTTTAAGCATTGACATTTTTTTAGAATACCCTAAAAGCGGCGTGAATCCCGTTGCATTTAAAATGCTACCATCTGTCACATCTAAAACAAACTGTCCCTCATTTTGTACTTTTATTCCTTCAGTATTCCTTCCAATTGCCTGCTTAAAATCGATAAGTCCTGCAATTTTTACAAGGGCCTCCGTATTTCTCGCTTCACACGAATTGTTTAGCTCTAAGGAATATTTATTTTTCATCATTTTGGTAAATAATGAATTAAATGAAGAATTGGGATTTCCCTAAGTTGTGAAATAAACCACGAGGGAATGAAATCATTACAGAATCGGAAAATCCCTTTGATCTCATGCGTTAAATCATAAGACACTTTTTCCTTATCATTAAAAATTCAGATGGCTTACATCTTCGCTTTAATTCATGCTTCAAACTTAAATTAGAATACCAGTAAATCCTTACGGCATTCCGTAAAACATAAAATTATTCGAAAGAATAGTGCTTTTAAATCAGACCCAGGTCCTTGGCCTTGGCAACCAAATGAATAGCATTGTTTGCTTTGAACTCAATCTTGAGTTTATTGAGTCTTTTTTCAATAGTGCTCAGACTTGATGGTTTAACCCCTTCATTTTTCAGTTCAGCGCTAATTTCTTCCTGCGACTTTCCTTTCGAGAGTTTATCCAGAAGGATAAGATCAAATTCCTGCACTTCAAAATCTTGTTGCGGGTTCAACGCATGGCTGATTTGTTCAGATAGAAAAATCGTATCCTTAAAAACAAGCTCTACTGATTTTGAAAGGTCTTTTAAACCATGGCGCCCCTTGGATACATATCCATGGATGCCCAGATCATTTATCAGGTGTCTGATTTTTTGCGCCCGATCTTCTATTGAATACATAATGATTTTAATCTCAGGGTAATGTTGTCTTACCACTGAAGCCAAGGCATCACCCGAAGCAATTTTCTGGGTTCTGTGATCCAGATTAAAGGAGAGGTCGGTGATTAATAATTCAAACTGCGCGCCATCCAGGGCAGCTTTTTTAATCTTTAAAAGCGCGTCATCACAATACTGAACCTGCTGAATATCAACAATGCCCAGTTCCTCCAGTGTTGACACGATACCTCTGCTGATATCATCCATGTCTTCGGCGACTAAAACTTTACCAAACATATTATACGATTAAAGTTGCTTTGAATCCTTTATTCTTTTCAGATTGCAAGGTAATCTTTCCACGGAGGCTAATAATACGGTTTTCCGCATTTAGCAAGCCATTGTTCTTTTTGATGGCACAGCCTATACCGTCATCACTGTATTTAATGAGTACTTTTTTCTTTACTTCATCAAAAGTAAGTATCACTATCTGAGCCTGACTGTGTTTGCTCATATTGGTCATCAATTCTTGAATGACCCTAAATATCGCGGTTTTTTTCAAGGGATTAATTTTATCCCATTTAACCTTCTTTAAGCCTTTTGTGATAATGTTTATATCATCACTTTTATAATTCATTAATAAATCACTTATCAATTCTCCAAAGTCCTGATGTAGGTCCAATGCGCTGTGTTCTCTTGAGATATCACGGGTTTTCCGATAAATACCATCTAAATCATGGATCAATTGCTCTTTTTGAGAGGCTTCTTTTTCCATTTTACTCATGAGCAGGTAGACATCATTGGCCACTTCATCATGGACTTTTTTTGATATTCTTGATTCAGTAAGAACTACTTCTTCCAGTTTCTCTTTTTGGTATCTTTCTCGCAAGATTAATATGATAAAGGCAAAAACAAACATAGAGATCACACCCAGTGCGATGTAGATACTATTCATGCGCTTTGATTTTTCAAGCGCCAGTTGTTCTTCAATGCTCTTGGTTCTCAAAGCGATATTCTCAGACCTGTTGAGCTCCGAGTCATATTGAATCTTTTGATATTTGTTTGCCATTCGACTTCTCACCTGAAAAATACTGTCTTCCAAATGGATATATTCTCGGGCATATGTATTGTACTTTTTATCGTCGTTTTCATAAGATGCCATGAGTGCTTGTAAGGCCTCCAGACGGTCATCAACTGCATTTAGCTCAGTGGCTAAATGATACATTTTTTTAGCATGCATTCTTGATTTTGCCCTATTCGTTTTTAAGTAAAACTCAGACAAATGAGCATGACTTGTAACCTGAGCCGACTTATAATTTTCCTGTTCCCTAATTTCCAGGGCTGTTTGAAAATCCTTTTCCAGAGAAATACTTTGGGATTTTTTCCATTTGCTATAGGTAAGGTTATCCAAGACTCTTGAATATACTTTTGTATCCACACTTATATCCGAATCATTAAAAAGTGCCTGATTAATTGAAATTGAGGTGTCATAATCGCCTAATAACCGATAGACATTTGCCGTGTTTCCAACATATACCAACCGATTTTTTTTATTGTTAGTTGCTTCGGATGCTTTTTTATACCAATACAAGGCTTCTGTGTAATCTTGTTGCTTTTTTGAATTGATAGCCATGCAGTTGTACAGGCTGCCGAGTATTTGGCCTTTACTCTTGTTGTTCAAATAATTCAATCCATTAATGGCTAATTGATCGCTCTGATTATAACTGCCTGAATTGCTAAAGATGATTGCCATATTTAACAGTTTGCCAGCGACCTTCATACTATCCTTCAATTCAACATAGATCTTTTGAGACTTATTAAAGTATAAATAGGCCGAATCAGTGAAAAATAATCTATTATTATATATTCCCAATTTATTGTAAGCTGAAGCGAGGTAAACAGAGTCATTGGTTTGCCTTGCCAATAAAAGGAGTTTATGGGCGTAAAGCTTTGCACTGTCATTTTCTTTGAGACCTGAATGCAAAAGAGTTTTTTCAGATAGAATTTTTTTTAATAGACTGTTGTTCTCTTGCGCTTTTGAAAGTGTATATGCTTGGTTCAAGCTTTTTAGCCTGCTATCGTGGCTATTTGTGTCATTTATGGCAAAATTATAAAGTGAAATTATTTCTGAAGATGATCTGACAGGTTCATTCTTTTTATGCTTTTTTGAGTCTTGTGAGCATCCGAATAGGATAAGAATTAACAGTAAATAGCAGAGACAAGAGTACTTCATGTGGTTTTTTCAAGCCAGGCTAATATATATTTTTTCTTTTTAATTGCATAGCTTTAAAATGTAAATCTAAGAACCATTATGTAAAATTAATATGCCTTCATTTACTGTAATTTTGGAAAATGTTGATTGATACTGTTTTGAATCATTTATTTATTGTTTTTTTATAAACCCTAAAAATCAATTATGCTAAAAGTAGTGGCAGCTATTATAAAAAAAGAAAATGATCAATATTTGATCGCCAGAAGGGCCTCTCATAAACAACATGCCGGGAAGTGGGAATTTCCCGGTGGAAAAATTGAATCAGGAGAAACAGCTGAAATTGCTTTGCAACGAGAATTGATGGAAGAGTTAGGAGTCAATTCCAGTATCGGCCAGTTCGTTAAAAGTGTGGTATGCCATATAGGTACTTTGCACATCGAATTAATGGCTTATGAAGTAGCTCTAATCGATACAGATTTTAAGTTGACTGATCACGATAAATTTGCCTGGGTATTGATAGATGAAATAGAAAACTACAGGATGTCAAAAGCAGATCTTTCAATTATCGAGTATATCAAAGAATCTCATAAAAGGTGACGTTGTTCTCTGGTTTTTATAATTGAGAAGGATTGTATCTAGAACCGTTTATTCAATGTATATTTGCACGAAATTTAAATAGCTGCCATTCTAAACTTCTTTATTTAAAAGAACCACACAAAATCCTTTCCATGCAAACTAAATTGATTTGTTCTGATATTGACGGAACCTTATTGAATAAAGATCGCGAATTATCTGTTAAGACAATAGAAGTAATTAAAGGCTTGCCCTCAATTCCGTTTATTTTGATCTCATCACGGATGCCGCAGGCCATGGAGCACTTGCAGGCCGAACTAGACATCAGTGAATTGCCATTGATCTGTTATAATGGAGGTTTGATTCTCAAGAATAATGAGATAGTGCACAGTACCGAAATAGGGATAGATACAACTGCTGATCTTGTTGAATTTTGCAAGGATACAACTATTCATACCAGTTTATATCATGGAAGAGAGTGGTATGTGCCTGGGATGGATTACTGGGCAAACCGGGAAAGTAATAACACAAAAGTGCTTCCTGTGGTTCAGCAGCTTGAAAAAACCATAGATCGATGGGCAAGCGAAGGCAAAGGTGCCCATAAGATCATGTGTATGGGTGAACCGGAAGAACTGGATGCCCTTGTTGATTATATTGCAATAAACTATAGTGACTTGATCATTGGCTACAGGTCAAAACCAACTTATTTAGAAATATCGCCTAAGAATATTTCAAAAAAAACAGCCATAGATGCCTTGATCAAAAATAGCTACCCTGAGATTCAACTCGAAAATGTACTTGCTTTTGGCGACAATTATAATGATATCGACATGCTTCAAGCAGTAGGAACCGGAGTAGCTGTTGGGAATGCCATTCCAGAAGTGTTGGAGGTAGTAAATAAACAAACAGCTACAAACAAAGAAGATGGGGTAGCCCTATTCATTGAACGATTTCTATCAATGAATAAGGCCAGAAAAAGCGCCTAGCTATTGACATCATTGACTAAAAAGATTTGGTATATTTGTTTTGAATCAAAATCATACCTATGGTCAGTCAAATTGTAATTACAAGCCCTGATAAAGAATCAACCGTTGTAATTGACGATGGAGAGTTGGTGAGTTATAGTTTTTTTGGAGAAGAACTTATACATCAAAAAGGGGATCGAGGCTGGAGGAATGCTGATACCGAAATGTTTCCGATCATCGGCCCAACAGAAGCGAATAATTTTAGGGTACAAACAGATAGAGGTGAGGCCATTCAAGATCAGCATGGTTTGCTGCGAGAACTTGACTATAAAGTTTTAACAACAGCTTCTTCATCAGCAGAATTTTCAAAATCTTATAAAAAGAATTCAAAAGTAAAAAACTCAAAATTTCCGGAAAAATCAACAGAGGCAAGTTTGAGCTGGCCCTATGACTTTCACTTTAAAAAAAGCTTTCAACTGGATGATAAAAGTTTGCTGGTTTCATTTGAAGTGGATGCTGAAAAGGGAATGCCCTATATGTTAGGATACCATCCTGCTTTTAAGCTCTCGGGAAACAATACTGAATCATTGCTTGTAAAAGGATCAGGTATTTCTTTGCAAGACGTCTTGGATGTTGGTTCTATAGCCTATAAAGTTTTGAATACGGATGAAATTGTATTGAATAAACCAGATGGGGCAGATCTCCATCTTAGTACAGAAGGCTTTCATAATTTCATGTTGTGGACCGAAGTAAGCTCCATGTTGTGCATAGAGCCGATTACGGCCTATCCTTATACTGGCAGCGATTCTTTAGCACCTGAATTGTTTTTAGAACCGAATAAAGTCAGTCATTTTAAGATCAATATCAGACCGAATAAATAATAGTTAAAAAACAAAACAACCCCCTTATGAGAATCATGTATCGACTACTTTTTATTATTTGCTTCTTTTCAGTTTCTGTAATGGCTCAGCAGCCTGTAAATACCAAAGCACTGGATGCTTATTTTGAAAAAATGGTGAAAGATTGGGATTTGCCAGCAGCCTCGATAGGCGTTGTAAAAGATGGAGAATTGGTTTTTACCGGTAATTATGGAGTTCTTGAGCTAGGAAAAAAGGAAAAGCCTGACGAAAATACACTCTATGCCATTGCCTCAAATTCCAAGGCATTTACCTCTGCTATTATTGGAATGCTGGTGCAGGAAGGAAGCTTAAAATGGGATGATAAGGTAAAAACCTATCTGCCATATTTTGCCGTTTATGACGAGTGGGTAAGTGAACATGTTACCATCCGCGATCTGTTAAGTCATCGGGTAGGTTTGGGGACTTTTAGTGGGGATAATATTTGGTATAAATCTGATAAATCTGCCGAGGAAATAATTAAGAATATTAAATACGTTCCGAAGGCTTATGATTTTAGGGCAGGGTATGGCTATTCAAATTTGATGTATATAACTGCTGGAGAGATTATAGAAACGGTTACAGGTAAAAGCTGGGGTGAGAATGTTCAGGAAAGAATTTTTAAGCCCCTCGGTATGAATCGAAGCATTACTTCCTTACAACAACTAGAGATAAAAGGAAATTATGCTTCTCCTCATAAAAGAACTGAGAACGAAAATAGGGTGATAGACTGGGTTGATTGGGAAGAAGTAGCCGCTACAGGAGGTATTGTGTCCAGTGTTGCAGATGTATCAAAATGGATGATCTTTAATATGAATCATGGCATCCATGATAAAGACACCTTGTTAACAGCGAATACAAGAAATATGGTTTGGACACCGCATAATAATTTTAGGGTTGATCATACCAGCGAAAATGATTTTGGTCGACAATTCAGTGGCTATGGTCTGGGATGGGGCTTGAGTGATTATCACGGTAAAATGAGAGTAAGTCATACGGGAGGTTTTGATGGAATGATCACTGCCGTAACAATGATACCCGGTGAAAACCTTGGGGTCGTTGTATTGACCAACGGTACTAAAAGTCCTATAACGCCGGCTACCTATTATGCACTTGATCATTATTTAGGAGTGGAAACAAAAGATTGGTCATCAATATACTTGGACAGAGTCAATAGGTATTACGAAAATGATACCAGAATTGAGGATCGAAAAAAAGCGAGAATACAAAATACAAAGCCTAGCATTGAAGAAGATACGATTTTGGGAGCCTATCACTCTGACCTTGTCGGAAACATAAGCCTGTCAAAAGAAGGTGAAACACTGAAGCTGAAGTTTGAAGACCACCCCTTATTATCAGCAAGCTTAACGCATTGGCATTATGATACCTATGAAATTCATTGGGATGAAGATCAAGCCTGGTTTAGTTTTGGTACTATTAAGATCAATACTGATAATAATCTAAAAGTACTGGGATTTGATTTTGATGTACCCAATGATGATTTCTTTTTTTATGAATTGAAACCAGTTCGAGTAAAGTAGTTCTCGATATGTTGAGCAGTTTCTTTGGCACTTACAATAGCACCTTCCATATAGCCTGGAAATGACGACGCTGTTTCCGTCCCGGCAATAAAAAGTCGTCCATTCATAAATGAACTTCGATAGATCTGATGCCCGTTATTTTGATGTGGAAAAGGAGTCGTCTCATAAGGATAACTGGTCAAAGATTCTCTTTTCCATAGCACTTCGTCATACGAGATATAGGTCTTAGCTACTTCTCCATAATAGTGCTGAAGTTGTTGTATGATATGTGCAAGTCTTTCCTTTTTGGAGACCGAAAAATAGGCCGGGTTTACAAAGCCTTTTAGTGAAAATGTATCTTGCTTAAAATTAGAATGGTCATACATTTCCGTAACGGGCCCAGCATTACTAAATATGGTTCCGCTTAAAGGTTTTTTAAGCCAAAACGCTACTGGATAAGAGAGTGCAATTTTGATTGATTCACCCATCCAGGTATGTGTTTGTGTTAGAATATTGTTCACTTCATCAGGTAACGATGGCTTGGTCTCGATTGTTTTATGGAATAGAAATGGAGGAAGGGTAGAAACAACCAGTTTTGCTTTAAAGTCACCTTTATTGCTCTCAATGCCAATCTCATGATCTTCTTTTATGATGGAAGTCACTCTGCAATCATAAAGAAACTCTGTTCCATCCAGTTGTCGTAGCAACGATTCTATTAAAAAAGAACTGCCACCTTGTATTCTAAAACTAGGTTCCTGATGTAAAGGTAAAGGAACCTGTTGATGTGGATTGTTAGCCATGGGTTCATAAAAAGCGGATTCTCCCATAAACTGTTCAAATATGTTCAAACCTAAGTTCTTCAGTAACGAGAGTACTTCCCTATGATTTGTATGCATCCAGGTGGCGCCCATTTCAACCTGAACCTTATCCTTTTTGACAGTTAAAATACGACCACCACTTCGTTTGCGCCCCTCAACGATCAAAACATTAAGTCCTTGATTTTTTAAATAATAGGCAAGGACCAATCCAGTTAAGCCGGCACCAATAATAATTACATCCTTCATTTTCGTTTTTGAATAGGGACAATTAGACGCTAAAAATATCAATTAAAATTGTCATTGGGATATCTTTTTAAAGTGTTTACCTATCAGGACATTGCAATATATTTCTCAAGCTTCCGTTTAAATCGAATATTTAAATGATTGGTTCGGTTCGGTACTTTTCCCCTCAGAGTTGCTTGAATTGAGCCATGAGTTTAAATAAAATCAAAAAAAAGAAAAATTTTTGAGAGAAAGATGTAGTATTATGCTTCAATTACGATTTTATAACTTCGTTTTGAGAAATCTTTAGAAAAGCAAAACCCATCTCCTGTGCCAGTGATAACATCCAATAGTTTCACTTTTACCTTAAAATCATAGATTCCTTCTTTTAAAGGTATTCCATAAATTTCAAATACACGTCCGTCACTTCTGAAGTTGAGTCCTTCGGGGAGTATTCCGATTACAGAAAACTGGAAATCAAAAGTTTCTTCATCGGCATTCTGAACATATGCGGAGATGATTTCTGAATAACGGGCTCCCACTTTTCCTTGCAACAGGCCTTTCTCTGGAAGTTTCGGAACAATTTTTTGATTGCATTCTAAAAGTTCTTCTGTCAACATTTCACATGAACTTGTAAAGAATAGCAAGGGGAGGAGCAGTAATAGTCTTGATCTGAGGGGGAATAAAGATGCCATTTTTTATTATTTATTATCACTTAATTCAAATAGTATGCCATCTCGTTTAAAAATTGTTCTTTATCTTTAAACAATAGTGAAAAATATCTTAAAGCAGTTTCCATGAAAGAAATAAATACCGACATTTTTAAAGTAGAAAACACCATCAAATTAGCGGATAGACAAACAAGATTTGACATACAGGAAGATGATAAAAAGGTAGAAAATGAACTAAAGAAAACACGTAAAAAGCTGGGAAAGCTTCAGGATACTTTATATGCACATGGAAAATATGCAGTACTTATTTGTATTCAGGGCATGGATACAGCAGGGAAAGACAGCATGATTCGCGAAGTATTTAAAGATTTCAATTCTCGTGGTGTTGTCGTTCATAGTTTTAAAGTGCCAACTCCACTTGAATTAGGCCATGATTACCTCTGGCGTCATTATATAGCTTTACCTGCCAAAGGTAAGTTTGGCATATTTAATAGAACACATTATGAAAATGTACTGGTCACCAGAGTACATCCTGAATATATTCTGGGTGAAAACATTCCTGGTATCCATTCGGTAAATGATATTGACCAGAATTTTTGGGATGACCGGTTTGAACAGATTAATAATTTTGAAGATCACCTTGCTAAGAACGGAACGATTATTTTTAAATTCTTTTTGCATCTCTCCAAAGAAGAACAGAAAAACAGACTTCTGAGACGATTGGAAAAAGAAGAAAAGCATTGGAAGTTTTCACCTGGTGATTTAAAAGAACGAAAATTATGGGACAAGTATCAAGCATGTTATCAAGAGGCAATTAACAAAACCTCCAGGGAACATGCTCCTTGGTTTACGATACCTGCGGATAATAAACCTCTGGCACGTTATATTGTGGCAAAGACTTTATTGGACACCTTGAAAACCTATTCTGATATTAAAGAACCGGACCTTGATGACAAGATCAAAGCGCATCTTGAAAGCTATAAAAAACAGTTGAGAGAAGAGTAAGCCGAATATGAATGAAGTGTTCGTCAGCGCACTGTTAATTAAAAAAGAAAATTATGAACAGATTTATCTATTATACGTTGATCTTATTATTCATGATCGCTTGTAAGCAAGAGACAAAGACAAATGAATATATTGATGCACCCATTGATGCACCCTTGCCTGTGGAAACTGAATTAAATTTAGATGAGACTGTCAAACCGGATGCAGGGCCTCAATTCCCCTTGTCGTATATAATCGATTATAAAGGTAAATATGCCAAGCAGGAAAATCTGTTTGGAAAAGGTCTATTGGCACAGAGGTTGCAAAAAATGGAGAGATTCAATTATGAAGCCTTACTTCAAAACTATCAGACGGAAACAAAAATCACCATCATTAATAATATTGTTCACATGAGTGGTTGCAAACAACATAGTTGTCCCAGTAATGCCTATGATTTCTTTATAGACCTAGAAAACGATAATATCAATATCTATTATTTCAGAAATAATATGTTACGAGTTTACAATGAAAAAGGCTTTATAGACCTTCCGCAGGAATTTTCGGAGGAAATGGAAATTAAAAAAAGCAATGCCGGTATTGGAGATACTTCAGGGATAGAATCAAGTTACGAGTTATAATGTAAGGAGAGCCTTGAAGCAGATTTTTTGATTTTTCATATACTAAATACTGATATTTAGAGTTTTACTAGAAGGAGCATTGTTTAATTGCACCCTTTAAAACTATGAATATAATCCTGTTAATTGATGTTGGAAGTACGATTTTGGTGATCATCACCCTTATTTTATGGATTGCCATCATCATCGAGAAATTTGTGCATCCTGCATATAAAGATTTTTTCAGAGGAAGCAGGTTATGGCCCAATGACGATGATGAAAGACGTCGCCTCAAAAAATGCATACAAGGAGTAGGGCTTTATTATTTTACTGCCGTATTAATCATGTTGTTTTCACCTGCTATGGCTATGCTCATGGGCTTTGGTGGAATATTTTATACGGTAGCCCTTTACTATTGGCTGGTCATTGTAAAAAGGGAAAAGCGAAACTAAAAAAGGAAGCATACCCAAACAAACGTAAACGCTTCCGGACTTTACCTGACTCCTCTATTATGAGAAGAAAGCAAACTAAAGTTCCTTGCCCTTAACTCAATTTATTTCAATATTTTTATCAGATCATGCGCTTTGGTTATCGGAGCCATAATGAATAGAAATGTATTTTCCTTTATAAGTAAATGGGCCAGACAAGAAGAAATTTTGCAAAAAAGATTACGATCGCTTCATTGGGATTTCCATTCATATCTGTACCAACAGATGTTTTTCCTCAGCCAGAAAACGACTTGGAGATCAATATTTTCTCAAAGCATTTGCAGTTTTTAGATGTGAAAGGTGCTGCGCAAGTGGCCGCAGAACTAGGTTTTGATGGCATTGATCTCACTGTAAGACCCAAAGGACATATCGAACCCGAATCTGTCTCAAGGGACCTGGTACATGCGATAAAGAGTATAGAGACAGCAGGTTCTTCCTGCAAGATGATTACTACTGCGATTGAAAAAGCAAGCAAGCCCTTAGATCAAGAACTTATTCGGATGGCCGGTAAGACAGGAATTGAATTTTACAGGTCCAATTGGTTTAAGTATTTTGATGACAGATCGATGGAGGCTTCTATAGAACTGTATCAGAATGAAATTCAACAATTAAGTGAATTAAATCGTCAAAGTGGCATTATTGGCTGCTATCAAAACCATGCTGGTACAAAAATTGGTGGCTCCTTTTGGGAGTTACAAATGCTACTTGAATCTGCAAATAAGGAATATTTTGGGGTACAATTTGATATCAGGCATGCAGTTGCAGAAGGAGGCTACTCCTGGGAGAACGGGCTTCGATTGTTGCATCAGAATATTAAAACCATTGTTCTCAAAGATTTTAAATGGGCTAAAAGGAACGGTAAATGGTTGCTGGTAAATGTTCCGATCGGTGAGGGGATGGTTGATTTTCAAACCTATTTTAAACTTCTAAAATCCTACGACTTAAAACCGCCCGCTTCATTACATCTTGAATATCCACTTGGAGGAGCCGAAAAGGGAAAAGATGCCATCAGTATTGATAAAAAAGCTGTTTTTAATGCGATGGAAAAAGATCTGAAAACTATTCGTGACTTATGGGCAGCAGCTTGATAGATATTTCTTCAGCTTGCTTATTGGCAGATGTACCGTCTGAAACATAGTCTCATCAGATCGCAAGGGACCTAAAAAAAGATACATACTTGTAATTTTGAGATGATAGCTGACAATGGTCATATTCTATAACTATTCATTGTACTAATTTTGTCTGTAGAAGTTGCCAAAAGATTAAATATCCATAAAGATGTATGGCTCTTAACTTCTATTTATGAGTAGTTTATGCAGCATTTAGGAACCATATCGAAAATAACTGATTCAACCATTACCGTTGCGCTGGAAGCGAATATCAATTGTGAAGGTTGCAAAGCCAAAGCAGCCTGTGGTGTTTCTGAATCAAATGCCAAGGAAATAGAAATTGAAAATACACAACAGATTTCCACCACTAGTAGTACGCCTTATAATCTTTACGAAGAAGTAGCGGTGATCATGGAGGAAAGTAAGGGTTTAAAGGCCGTGTTTTGGGCTTATATCTTCCCCTTTATTTTAATGATAAGTACATTGTTTATTAGTTCCTTATTTGTTTCAGAGGCAAAAGCGGGAATCTTATCTTTAGTTGCCTTGCTTCCTTATTACCTGCTGATATTTTTACTCAATTCTTTTTTTAAAAAAAGATTCAAAGTAACCTTGTTTAAATTGACATAGAATGACATTATCTATTGTATATAGCGCCGTTTTACTTGCCTCCATAGGCTTGGTAGCGGCCACTATATTGTATATAGTTTCCAAGAAGTTTTACGTATATGAGAATCCATTAATAGCGGATGTTGATGAGATTCTACCTGCCGCGAATTGCGGGGGATGTGGTTCACCCGGCTGTAAGGCATTTGCAGAGAAATTAGTGAACACCGAAGATATATCTGATCTGTTTTGTCCGGTGGGAGGAAATGATGTGATGAAAGAGGTGGCAGTACTATTAGAAAAGGAAGTGGCCGAAAAAGATCCGACGGTGGCGGTTTTACGTTGTCAGGGAGGTTGCGATGTCAGACCAAAAACAACCATATATCAAGGGCCTCGATCATGTGCTATCTCTTCATTGGTCTATGGCGGGGAAACAGATTGTCAATATGGATGTTTAGGTGATGGAGATTGTGTAGATGTTTGTGATTTTGATGCCATGTACATGGATGAAAAAACAGGCTTACCTGTCATTATTACAGACAAATGTACTTCTTGCGGCGCTTGTGTTAAAGCCTGCCCAAGAGATATTATTGAAATGCGTCCAAAAAACAAAAGAGACCTTAAAATTTTTGTAGGCTGCCTTAATGAAGACAAAGGAGGTATTGCCAGAAAAGCTTGTAACGTAGCATGTATCGGTTGTAATAAATGTGAAGAAATATGTCCAAAAGACGCCGTGGTCATGACGGATACACTGGCATATATAGATCCACATCTCTGTACCTTATGCAGAAAATGTGTGGATGTTTGTCCTACTGATTCCATCATAGAAACGAATTTTCCACCAAGAAAAAACAGAGAGCCTAAAGTAGCAAAAAAGAAAGCCCCGAAAAAAGTTGTTAAAAAAACAACTCCAGTTGTAAAAACAACAGAAGAAGTTAAATCTGAAAAACCAAGTGCAAATGCTTAAAACATTTCCAAAAGGTGGAATTCATCCGGCTGAGAATAAAATCACTTCAGCCAAGGTGATCAAGCGTATGTCTGTTCCCAAGGCAGTTTATGTGCCTATAGCTCAGCATATTGGTATCCCTTCTGAAATAATCGTTGAACGTAAACAAAAAGTTGAAATTGGCCAGGTCATTGCAAAGTCGAGCGGCTTTGTATCTTCTAATATTCATGCTCCTGTAGCCGGAACGGTTACAAAACTTGATATGATCGTGGATAGCAGTGGTTATAAAAAACAGTGTATTGTTATCAGAACAGATCAAAAGAATGACACGAATTTTGAAACTGTCAATTATCCTTTAAAAAAGGAAATTCAGATGGAATCACAGGAGATTTTAAAACATATCTCGGATTCAGGTATCGTTGGTCTGGGAGGTGCTACTTTCCCTTCGCATGTAAAGTTAGACCTTAAAAATGATCATAAGGTGGATTGTTTAATTATCAATGGGGTTGAATGCGAACCTTATTTAACAGCCGACCATAGATTGATGCTGGAAAAAGCAGCTGAAATTGTCGTTGGAATTCAGATATTGATGCGTGCACTGCATATCGAGAGTGCTGTTATCGGTATTGAGAATAATAAAAAGGATGCCATAAAAGTACTTAAGGTAGCGGCTATGACTGATCCGCGCATTAAAGTAGCCGCTTTAAAG
Source organism: Lutimonas sp. (assembly GCF_051011215.1). Lineage (NCBI taxonomy): Bacteria > Pseudomonadati > Bacteroidota > Flavobacteriia > Flavobacteriales > Flavobacteriaceae > Lutimonas > Lutimonas sp. The sequence goes on along the minus strand of NZ_JBPCUJ010000132.1, from coordinate 41,181 downwards.
GTAAAATATCCTCAGGGCAGTGAGAAACAACTGATAAAATCAATTCTGAATAGGGAAGTCCCAAAAGGAGGCCTACCCATGGATGTAGGAGTCATCGTTCACAATGTGGGAACTATTTTTGCCATTTATCAGGCAGTACAATACAACCAGCCTTTGATTGAGAGAGTTGTGACAGTTACCGGAAAAAAAGTTGAAGATGCTTCGAATTTTTGGGTGAGAATCGGAACACCGATCAAAGATCTTGTTCAGGAAGCTGGCGGCTTACCGGAAGGGACGCGTAAAATTATCAACGGAGGTCCCATGATGGGTAAAGCCATAAAGAATACAGATGTTCCTGTGACCAAAGGAACCTCAGGCATCTTAATTATCAATCAGGAGGAAGCGAGCCGACAAGAATCTAAGAATTGCATTCGTTGCAGTAATTGTGTTTTTGTTTGTCCAATGGGTCTTGAACCTCATTTATTGATGAATCTTTCAGAAAAAGGCTTGTATGAGCGAGCAGCTTCAGAAGATATTATGACGTGTATCGAATGCGGATCCTGTAGCTATGTATGCCCATCGCACAGACCCCTGCTGGACTATATCAGATTTGGAAAAAACATCGTGAAGAAACTTGAAACAGCGAAGAATTAATATGGAAGAGAAAATAATCATATCGGCCTCGCCTCATGTACATTCAGACAGAACCTCTAAAAGGCTTATGTATGATGTGCTTTATGCTCTGATACCAGCATTTATGGTTTCAATTTATGTTTTTGGGATCAGTGCTTTGATCTTAACTTCAGTAGCTATTATATCCTGTATTGTTTTTGAATACCTGATCCAGAAATTTTTATTTAAAACGGCTGTCTCAATTACAGATGGTTCGGCCTTGATAACAGGAATTCTGCTGGCCTTTAACCTGCCTGCAAATTTGCCTATTTGGATGATCGTTTTGGGAAGTTTAGTGGCCATAGGCGTAGCAAAAATGTCCTTTGGAGGTCTTGGTTTTAATATTTTTAATCCAGCACTAGTAGGGCGTGTGTTTTTATTAGTCTCCTTTCCGGTACAAATGACCTCCTGGCCAACTCCTTTTGAAAATAATACCAAAATGGCAGATGCTGTAACAGGTGAGACGACCCTGGGGATCATAAAAGAAGGGCTTCTTTACGGAGAAACCATGTCTACCTTAGCAGATAAGATTCCTGCAACTACTGATTTATTGTTAGGAATAACCAGTGGTTCTGCCGGTGAAATGTCTGCCTTGGCTCTTATCATCGGAGGACTGTACTTACTGATAAGAAGAGTGATTACCTGGCATATACCAGTAACGATTCTCGCTACAATGGCTTTGATGACAGGTATTTTCTGGTTTATAAATCCTGAACAATTTGCCAGCCCGTTGATACATATACTTTCAGGTGGTGCGGTATTGGGAGCATTCTATATGGCTACTGATTTAGTAACGAGCCCTATGACCAAAAAAGGAATGATCATTTTTGCGATAGGCATAGCTGTTATCACTGTTGTGATCCGTTTATATGGGGCTTACCCTGAGGGCATATCTTTTGCCATATTAATCATGAACGCCTTTGTACCCTTGATTAACACCTACTTTAAACCCAGACGTTTCGGAAATAAGATTCAAGCAAAAATCGTGTAATTATGTCAAAGAAAGCATCCACATTTTTAAGTATGACACTCACACTTTTTGTGACAACGCTCGTTGCAGGAGTTTCCCTGGGGTTTATAAATGATATTACCAAAGGACCCAAGGCACGGGCTAAATTAGAACGAAAAATAAATGCCTTGAGAAGCGTATTGCCAGAATTTAATAATAATCCTGTTGAAAGCGTGCAGCTGTTAAAATCCGAGCTGGCAAAAGACAGCGTTGAAGTTTATACTGCCTCTTTGGATGAAAATGAAGTAGGTACAGCCATTGTTGGTTCATCAGAAAAAGGATTTAGCGGTCTTGTAAAAATAATGGTGGGTTTTAACACAGATGGAAGTATCAACAATATAGAAGTGTTAGAACAGAAAGAAACGCCAGGTCTTGGCACCAAAATGAAGGATGAAAAATTTATCCGTCAATTTAAAGGGAAACACCCTTCAACTTTTAATCTTAAGGTAAAAAAAGACCAGGGAGATGTTGACGCTTTAACCGGTGCAACCATTACCACTAGGGCCTTTGGAGAAGCAACTCAAATGGCTTATGACATATTTGAGGACAGACAAACGGGATCAAAACAATAAGCATATGGCAGTAGAGATGAGTCAAAAACAAAATTTTCTAAAAGGAATCATTCAGGACAATCCAGTCTTTGTAATGCTATTGGGAATGTGTCCTACCCTGGGTGTAACTTCATCCGGCTTTAATGGCCTGGGTATGGGTATCGCCACCATGTTTGTCCTTCTGATGTCAAATATCGTAGTGTCACTGATCAAGTCACAAATTCCGAGTAAGGTCAGGATTCCCGCATTCATAGTCATTATCGCTTCATTCGTAACCATTGTTGAAATGGTATTGGAAGCTTTTATTCCTTTTCTATATGAGCAGTTAGGAATCTTTATCCCATTAATTGTGGTAAACTGTTTGATTTTGGGAAGGGCAGAGGCTTATGCTTCCAAAAATAACTTATGGTCATCTATTATTGATGCCTTAGGTATGGGGATTGGATTTACCATTGCCTTGACTGTATTAGGGCTGGTGAGAGAATTGTTAGGGAATGGCAGTTTATTTGACTTGAAGCTGGTTTCAGAAGATGCGAGTACCTTAATTTTATTTATTCTTCCTCCAGGTGCCTTTATCGCCCTGGCCTATCTCAGTGTCCTTTTTAATAAAATAGCAATTAAAACAAACGAATAGATGGACTATATAATCATACTTATTGCTGCTGTTTTTGTCAATAATATAGTGTTGGCACAGTTTCTGGGTATCTGCCCATTTTTGGGAGTATCCAATAAGGTATCAACATCTGTTGGAATGTCAGGGGCGGTATTATTCGTTATGACCATTGCCACCTTGGTAACGTATCTTTTACATGAATTTATTTTGGTACCTACGGGATTAGATTATTTGAGAACGATTACATTTATATTGGTAATTGCAGCCTTGGTGCAAATGGTCGAAATCATGTTAAAAAAAATCAGTCCACCCTTGTATCAGGCTTTGGGTGTGTTCTTACCATTGATCACAACCAATTGCGCCGTATTGGGTGTTGCCATCCTTGCTTTAGGACTGGAAAATGTAAGCTTGCTCAAAGCAGTTTTTTTCGCCATTTCTCATTCCATTGGTTTTGCCTTGGCTTTGATTGTTTTTGCCAGTATCAGGGAGCAATTGGAACTTGCAGACTTGCCGAAAGGAATGAAAGGAGTACCGATTAATTTATTGGTGGCTGGACTACTTTCTTTGGCCTTTTTAGGTTTTACAGGATTGGTGTAAGGGGAGGATTGAATGTCGGGCAATTAATACTCTGTTGATATCATATTTTTTGTTATATTGCTATCGTGTTGATTTATAATTGATAAGAATAGTTAATCCCTCTAAAAACTTGAATATGAAAACAGAACTACACGAAGATTCAAATAGTACACCACAAATTGGCAGTTTTGCTAGAAGAAGTTATAAAATTTATCTCGAACATTACAAGTCGAGAAATTTAAAACCAGCCTTGTCTATGGATGAGTTTTTACAGAATTACACAACTGCTTAAGGCTTTATTGATTTCCGTAAATCAAACATCTTCATTCTTACATTTGAAGGGGTTACTCGCATGATCCTTAATATCATCCGTTTTGAGAATAACAAAAGTTCATCTTCTTTGCAGAAGTTTACATACTTGTTCTAAATTCCTTATTCCTTATTCCTTATTCCTTATTCCTTATTCCTTATTCGAAATTCGAAATTCAAAACTCAACGGGGATTACTTGCGTGATCCTAAATGCCATCCGTTTTGAGAATAACAAAAGCCATTCCGTCTATCGACGGATGTTCTTTTTTATTTGTCGAATCCTTAAGCAAATAAATTTGCTACGGTTTCTCCAAATAAAAAAGCCTCACAAACTGTGAGGCTTTTATTATTCATCCGTGATCGCGATAGGATTCGAACCTATGACCGTCTGCTTAGAAGGCAGATGCTCTATCCAGCTGAGCTACGCGACCATTTGATGGTTTACTTAAAACAAGAATGACTTAAAAAGACCTTATGCTTATCTTAAGCGGGTGCAAATATAAACTGACATTCCAAATAAAACAAACTATATGTTATAATTTTTTAGGAATTTCATTCGCTCAAATGCTTCGTTAGGTAGCCTATTCTGCCGAGATAAAAAAATCCGTATCTTTAGCGTGTAAATCATTAACCCCCCTTATGATGATGAAACCACTACACTTGCTCTTAAGCATACTGTTTATTCCATTCATTCTTTCTGCCCAAGTGCGCATTACCAATGAAAAAGTCGAAGAGATTATAATTCAATTGGAAAACTCTGAAGTGGATGATCTCGAGGTGAAAACCATAAAAAAATGGAAGGCACTTGAACTAAGTCATGAAATGAAGCCACAAATGAATTACAATGTTGTTCTGGTAAAGTATTGGGCAAAAGGAGAAAAGAAAACTGTAATAATAGATATGAATCTTGTTCCTATCAGATATGATGAGATTAATAGAATGGTGGAGTGATGACAATCATGGAAGTATAACTATGGAGCTGATTATTCCTTCAAATGTTCATCCGTTTGATCTATAGGATAATCCTTTTGTTCGTACACATATTTAATAAAGAAGAAAGAGAAATAGATCCCAGCAATTCCCAAGCCTAAAAAGGCCACAATCTCTAAACCTTGAATCAATCCTACAATTGAAAACAAAGCAGTTATTAATATAACGCCTGCGATTATTCTAAAATGTTCAACCTTTGACATAGTATTTGTTTGTAACAATAACGTGATAATATGTTCAAATCGTATGCCAGTCTTCTTTATTTATTCACAAATCATCGTTAATAAACCCTTAACGTTCTCTTAAAACATGCTATAAGTCCGGGATATTTCTTTAGAGAGTTCTCTCAAAGTAAAATTCATTGGTCAGTTTGTTCTACAAATCTTGTTTAAGAAAAATGCCTTAAGATTCAATTTCAATTTGTTGTGCAGAATAATTCATTATAGCCCGCTTAATAGGCTCTTTAAGTTAAATCACTTTGATTTTTCAGGACACCTACAGCATGAAAAAGAGGGTAGAATCTTCTCATTGAGCATAATTGTTCATGTAAAAAGTAAATAAATTAGACAAAAATATCAATAGACTCTTGTTTTGTTCATATTTATGTGTATATTTGTTAAACAATAAATTGATTGACATGAGTTTTTTAATTCTTTTTACTGCCAACTACGGAATCTTTTCCTCTAGCATAAGGGAGAATTTTAATTGCTCAAAAATATGTTTTTCATTGACCCTAACAATGAAAAACTGTGAGAGTTTTACATTTAATTTGATATCAAGTGTTTTCTTTAAATGCAAGGATTTAAGCGTTTCATCGGTCACTATGACTGATTTGTTAAGAATGCGAAAAGACTTTCATAATATGGTTTTGGTTTGATTTTTTCAAAGAAAATACAAGTGCACATTAGTTGTCAAACTTTTAATTTGAACGCAAGTCTGGGATTGTCCCATGGTTCTTATGGCTTGCGTTCATTTTGTTTAAACGAATCTAAAATAAACATAAACAATAAATCATGAAAACTTTTCTTAAATCAAGATTCTTAATCTTATTCATGTCTATCCTGACATTAACAGCCTGTAGTGACGATAATGATGATATTATGGTCGATCCGCCCGAACCTGAAATTCCAGAATTTGAAGGAAGAGTAACCTCCTACACGCTTGGTTCCTTGACCAATCCAGAAATTACAGGAACAGCCACGTTTACAGAAAACGAGGACAATTCTGTAACCATTGATCTCGATGTAGCCAACACCCCTTCTGGAGAAATTCTACCAGCACATATTCATGCTAATTCAGCAGCTGAAGATGGAGCAATAGTACTTACTTTGGCTTCTGTCGATGGAACAACAGGTACGAGTAGTATCACGGTAACTGCGTTTGACGATGGTTCGACTGCCACTTATGATACACTGATAGCCTATGATGGTTCGATCAACGTGCATCTCGATGAAGGTGAATTATTCTGGACCGTTATAGCGCAAGGCGATATCGGAGAAAACGTTCTGACGAATGTGTCTAAAACCTATGATCTCAATGAAAAAATGGCGCCAGGTATTCAAGGTACTGTTACTTTTTATGAACGTGTCAGTGGAGAAAGTTTAGCCGTAATTCGCTTGGAAAATACACCTGAAGGCGGGGTGCATCCGGCTCACATTCACGATGGTAATGCCCTTGAAGGAGGAGGCATAGCGGTTTCCTTGACTCCTGTAGATGGTACTACTGGCATCAGCTCAACCCATATAGCATCCTTAGATGATGGCACGGCTCTTTCTTATGATGACATCATGGTATATAATGGATATATCAACGTGCATTTAAGTGCTGAAGAGCTGGCTACAATCGTGGCTCAGGGTGATATCGGTGGAAATGAGTTGAATGGATCAGAGACGATGTATATGTTAGGAGAGAAAGATGCTCCAGGAATTTCGGGTATGGTACACTTCTACGAAAGGAATAATGGAGAAACATTGGCTAAGTTGATGCTTATGAATACACCTGAGAATGGAGTACATCCTGCACACATACATAATAATTCAGCGATTGAAGGTGGAGGAATTGCGGTTAGCTTTACACCAGTGGACGGAACAACTGGAATGAGTTATACGAATATTGCTTCATTAGATGATGGTACCGCCATAAGTTATGATGAACTGCTCAATTTTGATGGGTATATCAACGTGCATCTTAGTGCTGAAAACCTAGCGGTGATCGTGGCACAAGGTGATATAGGACAAAATGAATTAACCGGTATGACAATCGTTTATGATTTGGCAGAGAAAGATGCTCCTGGAATTTCAGGAATGATTACTTTTTATGAAAGAAAAAGTGGTGAAGCTCTTGCCATGATAAAGCTAATGAATACTCCAATGGGTGGAATTCATCCAGCGCACATTCATAATAATTCTGCCGCTGAAGGAGGAGGAATCGCTTTATCTTTCAATCCTGTCAATGGTGATACAGGATCAAGTGCTACTCACATTGCTCAGTTAGATGATGGTACAGCATTCGGATATGGTGATATCGAAACTTTTGACGGATATATCAATGTTCATTTAAGCGCAGAAAATTTAGCAACCATTGTGGCCCAAGGAAATATTGGTTCCAATTTTGGTGATGACGGTGAAGAAGGAGAAATGGTGACTTATGCTGTAGGAAACAGTGGATCTAGTGCCTACATTTTTACGGGAGGAGATTTGAATAACGAATCAAATCCAGACTTCACATTTAAACGAGGTGAGACCTATACGTTTAACGTGAATTCTCCTGGACACCCATTTTTTATAAAAACAACCGCATCCTTAGGAACTGGTGATACCTATGACAATGGAGTGACCAATAATGGAGCCTCATCTGATACTATTACATTTACTGTGCCTATGGATGCACCAGATACACTATACTATATTTGTGAATTCCATTCATCAATGTCTGGAACGATCAACATTGTAGATTAATCCCCCGATCTGTAGATTTATTCCCCCGAATCTATATCAAAGACCCCAGAATTTCTGGGGTTTTTTATTTGTATATTTATAGTTAAAATTAATATAAATCAACCTCAATGAATCATCCAGTCAAACAAATTACAGCTTTGGGATTTCCATGGGAAACAAGTGACCCTTTTCTATTCTGCGTACATCATGAGGATTTTTATCCCAAAGGGAATAAAGACCTTGGGCCCGAAAGTACTCTGGAAGGTAGAAATTTAGGAAATGACTTCACTATAAAAGATGGTTTCCGCATGTATCATGGCACTACCGTTCCTGGGTTTCCTGCTCATCCGCATCGCGGTTTTGAAACTGTAACGATTGCCAAAAAAGGGCTCGTAGATCATTCTGATTCCATCGGTGCTGCTGGTAGGTTTGGGAATGGGGATGTGCAATGGATGACAGCTGGCAGGGGAGTGCAGCATTCAGAAATGTTCCCTTTATTAAATGATAAAGAAGCGAATCCTTTTGAATTATTTCAGATTTGGCTCAACCTGCCAAAATCAAAGAAAATGGTGGATCCGCACTTTGCCATGCTCTGGAAGGAGGATATTCCTGTTTATGAGCAATTGGATGATAATGGAAATAAAACAATTGTTGATGTGATTGCAGGGGAATTAAACAATTTAAAAGCAGTAAATCCGGCACCCGACTCCTGGGCTTCTGATCCCGCCAATGAAATTGCTATTTGGACGATTAGAATGGAAGCAGACGCGGTATTTAAATTACCTAAGGCGTCAGAAGGTGTTAACCGTCGCCTGTATTTTTACAAAGGTGACTCGCTGAAAATAGCGTCAAAAGCAGTTCCAATTTACCATGCTGTTCGCTTAGGTGTTGATCAGGAAGTACTGGTCGAAAATGGAGCAGAAGAAGCACAGCTGCTTTTGTTGCAAGGCAGACCCATTGATGAACCGGTAGTGCAACATGGACCATTTGTGATGAATACTGCACAGGAAATTCAAAACACCATGCATGTTTTTCAGTCCACACAATTCGGAGGCTGGCCATGGCCAAGTCATGACCATGTGCACGCGAAAGACGCGGGTCGATTCGCAAAATTTGCCGATGGCAGTATTGTTAAAAAATAGAATTTTTTGAAAAATAAAAAAAAGATGTCTATTTATGTTGACCTTTCTTAACTGCCGTCATTAAATGGTACTCAAATAAACTTAAAAGATTGAAACTTTTCCCCAATAAGCCCCTGTTTTAAGGGGCTTTTTTATTTTTCAGGAAATAAAATAACCAACAAAAACAAGATTTCATATGACTTTTGTCATCGTATTTTTTTGATTATCCTCTTAATTTTACCTGATTGATGGTAAATTTTTGAATTATGAACGCGTATAGCAAGTCTTGGACACAAAAGGTAGTAAGTGAAATAGGTAAGGATTGGACACAGTTTTCTACTCCAATGAGTTTGAAAATTAAAGAAGACACCCAAAGCGTTATTTTTATTTCAGCTAACCTTGCTTTTAATAATGGACATAGAAGAGAGATTGATAAAAAACATCAAGGCTCTCTGTATTATAGAATCCTGGTGAATGGGGAAAAGCTTGTTGAATACCATGTGATAGATCCGTCTAATGAAAATAAAAAATCAGATATCAATCTTCATGCTGTTTCTGATATACCAGCAGGTGAAAGCACTGTAGAGGTGTATTATAAGACCTCAAAAAACGGCGCATGGGATTTGCTGGAGCAGCAAAACAGGAGGGAGTTAAGCGTCCTTTCATTTCCAAAATTAAACTAATACCTTTCAGAAAGGTTGTACATTTCTCTTAGTAAATCCTTGGGATTTAAATTACCTGTCAATTGAGCAAGTAACATGTCGTATTTAAATATAAAGGTGTCAAATTTATAATAATAAGGACTGTCCTTATATTCTTGCTTCACCTTGTTTAATCCTTGTATTACACCCTCAATAAATGTAATATTCATCAGACGCTTAAACTGCTCAGGATTTAAGTTTGGTGGTCCATTTTCCTTAGTGACTGATGAAAAGTAGGAGGAATATTTCATGCACCAAAGTTACAAGGAGAAGCCGTTGAGTGTTGATTAGGTTTGTACCATTTTTATATTTTTTTAGGCTGCTATCTTTCTGTAAAATTGTGTAAATCCATATGATTTGAATCTGCCTTTGAAGCTTCCTTGTTTTAGACTACTGATCCGTATCTATTTAATAGTTTTGCACCTATTTTACCACCTATCCAGGCCATTGGGATATAGGCCAAAAGAATATCTGAAAAGGCAAACCAGCTAGGTCCTGGAATTAAATAATTTACCCATATTCCACCGATCAAGAACAATATTCCGATGGCCAAGGCAAATGTCATTTTATGCTTAGAAGCGATTAGAAAAGCAATAATGGCCCCAGCCAATGTGCCTAAGGCATGGGCTAAAAAAGGAAAAATAAAGTATTCAAAACTGAGGGTAGGCATTAGTGAAGCCAGCGCGTCCATATCATTTGGGTCCAGACCTTCTATTGGAAAAACGGCATGCCCAGCCTGAATCAGCCCCATGTTAACAATACTGCCTGCAACCCATCCCAGGATGATGGCTAAAATATTTCTAAGAATTGGATTCATAAGGTAATGGTGTTATTAGAGAATAATATCTGCTATCAATAGAAAAAAGACAAATGACATGATTTTGCAGTTTAAGTTAGTTAAAATAATACAATTCTTTTCTAATGTTTTGTTCAGGAGGTAGATTCTGTTGTTGGATTGCCATACCTAAAACTCGTATGACTTAAAATAGAATTTTTCAAACAGGATGAACCATTCGGTAAATAAAATGTATCACTCGGGTATAATTTGATACCATTCGTCCAAATCAATTCAGAATTTCATGATTTATAAACTAACTTGTTTATAGTATTAATATAAAACCTTCAAAAAAAATGAAATTAATAGTTAGTGAAATAAATCATTATTGGGTGCACTTTCAAGCTGGAAAAACAAAAAACAATCTGGTTTATCCCCGAGCGATTATAAAATGTTATCACGATGATGACTTTGTTTTACAGGCAACTTTTTATCCTGATGGTAAATCCATACCAGAGAACTACCACGATGTGAATTCAAAACTCGTTTATTTGCGATATCCTATGTCAATGTATCCAAATGTCATTGATATTCTTAGAAATGAGAAACCCGTTTATTTCAGTTATTCAGAAAAAACAAACCTCGGCTATATAAGAACTGGTAAAGAACCAATAGGCGAAGGAGAAAATGATGCAGATTACTTTTAAGAAAGGGATCCTTACTAGTTTTTAATTATTGTAAGCACTTTAAATGAAGCACATGTAATTGTGCTTCATTTTTTTATACATCTTCCACGATGATTGCAGCATCACTGAATTAAAAATAAAATCATTTTAGATCCATGTGGAGCAGATTCGAATATATTCTCTGGCAAAAGTGAATAAATTGATTTCTGTCTTGGTTTAAGATTTATTATTGATATATCTTTGTCGCCACTATGTATATTACTGATTACCGTAATAAAGCTGTAAGCGGCGTTGTATCTTTAAAGCTGATTCCACTTTAAATTATGAAAAAGAAGAAGTCCCTTTTAATCATGTTGTTGGTCATACTGTTTTCTGTTTCTTGTGCAGACGACAATGAATTCCATAATTTGCTGGGTTCTTGGTCGGATATTCCTTCTGCTGGGAGGACTCCTGTTCAGAAAACTTCAAGTGCTAAACCACCTCCGATAGATGGTTGTACGGAAAAAATACTCATCACTTTCAATGAGAACCTTTCAGGTGATGTAAGGCTTCAGGAGATTGAATGCGAGGATGATCCAGGTAAAACCGACGATTTTACATGGAGTATTAAAGAAGACGAATTGAGAATTAGTTTTGAGCCATTATCTGATAATGATTGGGGTCTAAATTCGGGAGTAAATCTATTTTATATTTCAGGAGACACCCTTAAAATCACAAACGAAGATGGTAGCAGCATCGAGTTTCTCAGAGAACAAACAGCTGCTATGTAGTTCGCTTGCATATTCCTTCATATTAAGTGACACAGTTTTTTTATTTTTAGGCTCCTGATAAATATTTCAGTACGCTGGATAATGATTTGTTACCATTCGTCCTAATCAGTGACCCTTTTAACCCAGGCATTTTTATATTAGAGTTCTAAATAGTAACGATGCTTCCATTTTTTCGAAAAATACGCTACCAGCTGGCAAAGGAAAATCAATTCCTTAAATATAGCAGATACGCCATTGGCGAGATTGTTTTGGTTGTGATTGGCATATTGATCGCCTTGCAGATCAATAATTGGAAACAAGAAATTGAATCCAGAACGATTGAGCAAAATTATTTAAGCGAACTGAAGTTTAATTTGATCTCAGATTCAACGGCTATTCATGAGACTTTGACGTTCAACGAGAAAAAAACAGCCATGGTCCTGGAATTTATGAAGATTTTTGATGCTGAATTAACCAATGATCAACGGTTTGATATTTTTGAAACCTATTCAAAACCATTTACAGCCTACAGTGTTTTCAAACCTAAAATGACTACCTGGAACAATCTTTTATCATCAGAAAAAGTTAGTATTTTAAAAAATGTGAATCTTAGAAATCAACTAATTGATTATTACAGTTACGACTATTCCGGAGGGGTTCAGGAGCGTATTGTGATTATGAATAGAAAGATCATCGATGAAAATTATCAGAAATTTGTTACAAAACAATACGTTCAAAAGAATTTCGGGATGTCAACCCAGTTTTCTGACATCAGTAATTTATCCATACATATTGATCAGGAATTCTTCTCAAACCTTTATGGAATTTCATACATTATAATTTTGCAAAATACTTTTTTAGAAGAGTTACTTCAGGATATCAGAACGATGCTCATTTTGATAGATGAAAGATTGGATAATTAATTCAGCAATGTCTATGGCCGGTATTCAGTAAAAAAAAATGAATGCTAACTAAGTTTTGAAAGAAATTAAAAAAGTGCGCATGACTGGACTCGAACCAGCACGTCCTTGCGAACACAGCCCCCTCAAGGCTGCGTGTCTACCAATTTCACCACATGCGCTTTGTAAAGCAGATACAAATCTAAAAAAAAATCCGTCAGAAGACGGATTAATTATTTGAACTTTTGGTGACCTGGCTGGGGCTCGAACCCAGGACCCTCTCCTTAAAAGGGAGATGCTCTACCAACTGAGCTACCAGGTCAAATAATTCGGATGCAAAGATACATTCAATTATTAATTAAACAAGCGTTTTTTTTAAAAAAAATTTAAAGATATTTGTCGGCAATTTACAACACTCTGAATCAGTAATTTATGAAGACGGTACTTTTGGGCTATATGGGCAGTGGCAAATCTACAGTAGCAAAACTCTTGGCCAAGGCATTAAATTTGCCATTTATTGACCTTGATGATTATATTGAAGGGAAGGAGCAGCGAAGTATCAAATCTATTTTTGAGGATAAAGGCGAGATTTATTTCAGATTGCAGGAAAGTAAATGCCTGAATGAAGTTCTAACCGATAAGGCACCAGGCATTGTGGCTTTGGGTGGAGGAACACCTTGTTATGCCAATAATATGGAGTTGATTCGCGCTATGTCTACTTCTTTTTATCTAAAGGGAAGTATTGCAACGATCAAGCAGCGCCTGAGCTCAGAGAAAGCCAAGCGCCCTCTTATTGCTTCCTTAAGTGATGAGAAATTGACCGAATTTATTGCCAAGCATTTGTTTGAAAGAAGAAATTTCTATGAACAGGCACATCATACCGTGGTAATTGATGCTAAAAGCCCTCAGGAAATTGCCGATGAACTGATAAATATGCTACAGCCTATATAAGCTATTCTAAGAAGGCTTGAGCAGCTTTTCCTTCAAATTCCACACAGATGTGCTCTTGCATAGAGGTAGACAGCGAGAGCCCTTTAAAATCAGCTTTAATGGGGTATTTTTTATGATTTCTGTTAACAAGGACCACTGTTTTAAATCTTTTTAAAGGAACTTCTAAAAATAATTTTGCAGCATAGATCAGGGTTGTGCCTGAATTCAACACATCATCTACGAGCACTAAAGATTTGTTCTTGTAATCAGCAGCTGACAGACTCGTGCTTACGGCTTCAAGCGGTTTTTTCTTGTCAATGATCACTTCGCAAAGAACAACCTCAATCGGTGATATTTTTTCAAGGGCCTGCTTGATTCTTTTAGCAAAAATAAATCCGTTTTCTTTGATACCAGCTAAAATCACCTGCTTTTCATTAATGTTAGATTCGTAGATCTGATAAGCAATTCGTTTTGTCTTATGCTGAATTTGCTCATTTGTAAGGATAACTGTTTTTTGCATTGCTCTTAATTTGTCTTCTCAAAAATAATAAAAAGTTCTTTGCCCTGTCTTGGTTTTATAGAATTATAACAAGGGGCAATCGTGTTTAATTGGAAGCGTTTTTTAAAATCGATGGTATAGGCATCTTCGCTGCCACCAAATGGCGGTCCAACATCATCTAGCCGAAAGTCAAACAACAAGCCCACGAGCTTGCCATTCAGCGTAAGTAATGATTTCATTTTATCAATATAATCAACTCTTAAAGAAGGGTCTAAGGCGCAAAAAAAAGTTTGTTCCAGGATCAGATCATAAGAACCCTGATGCGCAAAAAAATCTTCCCGATGCATTTGGTGATCGGGAAAATCAGGCACTCTTTTTTTTAAGTTCTTAAGCGGCTCTTCAGCAATATCAAGTACGTTCACATTCCGAAAGCCTTGTTCCCATAAATAAGCTGCTTCATAGGCATTTCCTGCTCCTGGAATAAGGATGGAGATATCTTTATGATCAATCTGATCGACATAGGCTTTCAGGGGAGGAGAAACGCCACCCAAATCCCAGCCCAATTCATTTGACTGGTACTTATCACTCCAAAAATCCTGATCAAGCTTCATGCTCTTCTTCGTAATAATCGTCTATATCCCGACGGTCTTTTTTTGTAGGTCTGCCAGTTCCTTTCTTTCTGTAATAATCTTTAGAAAATTTAAGGATATCCTGATTCTCAAAGGCTTCTTTTGGTGTAACATCTTTTCTGTAAAGGTCAACCAGCTTGGCGCCAACTCGGTTGGGAGGCACATCAATAACAATGAATTCATAATTCACCTGGTTCTTTCGAACGGTTATTTTTTCACCGCTAAAAACATCCTTGGAAGGCTTTGTATTGCTTCCATCAATTTTTACATGTCCCTTTTTACAAGCATCCGTAGCAATACTTCGCGTTTTGTAATAGCGTGTGCACCATAAATACTTGTCGATTCGCATATTGACTAGATTTCTCTATTCTTTAAGGTTTCTCTTTATCAGGTGATTAAAATACATTTCATTGGCAAATTTATCTTCCTCAAATGACATTTTGATTTCCTTGGCCTGAAGCTGCAATTTTGACAAGGATTGTTTAGCAACAATCCCCGCAATGTCATCCAAGGCTACTTTTAGCATCACTTCATTCCTGTCACCAAAAGGCAATACATTATTCCAGTTTGAAGAGTCGTCTACTTCAATGTCAGGAGCAAAACCCTGAATATAATCACTCTCGCCATTTTTATTGAATACCTGAATGCAGATTGGCTGCATCGCATATTTGTGATTAGGATTGGCATTGTTTTGACCTAAGAAATCAGTTTCAGGAGTATCATATAAGGTAATAGAGCCCACATTTTTACCTTCTGTTTGTGTGCCGATTAATTTTACACTAGACATATAGGGTCTTAATCCGTTGATCAATAATTCACTTGCTGATGCTGAAGAACCAGTAGTCAAAACATACAACCTACTTAAGGTACTAATTCTGTTAATTGGTTCTTCTCCGATTACTTCTAATTCGGTATTCTGAATCTCTAAGACATCCTGAAAAATATCAGCTGAATTGAATTCTGAATGCTTTGAATTAAACTTTGTTTCGTAAAATACACCGTTCCCTGATTGAGCATAAATCATGCTTGCAAGGTATGTAGTGGCCAGACCAGATCCACCTCCATTAAATCGTAGGTCAAGCACCAGCTCATCGATTCCTTCACTTTTGAAATCTGCAAAAACCGCATTTAGTTCATCATTATAGGAATCTGCAAATGAATTATATAAAAGGTACCCCACTTTTTTTCCACCTATATCCGTAAATATTTTATGATAATGAACCGGATTTGCCGCCACCAGCGCGCGTGTCATAGTGATATCTCCCGCGTCGGTTAACACTCCATTATCTTCAGTTACAAGAGAAAGCGTTACTGTTTCATTGGATAGTCCTGAAAAAGCAGACTCCAAATTATTCTCATTTAAAACAGTGCCATTAATGGCATTCACTATATTACCTCTTTTTAAACCAGCGCCTTCGGCCGGAGAATTTTTTTCAACCAATAAAATAGCAATTACCACATCGCCCGCATTATTAATTTGAATTGTTCTTTGTGTAAATCCATACCTGGTGCGTATCCCTTGGAACGCATTGTTTTGAGCAACGTAATCGTCAATAAACCAGGAATACCTATCGGTGGCATTTTCATCACCGACCCTGATTGCATGATTATAACACAAATCATAGAAAAGGGTTCTATAATCATTATAACCATTCAAAAAGGTATAGTATTCTTCTAAATCATCATCTTTAGCATCGTCCAGCTTTTCTGATTCCAATTGCCAGTTATACCAAGAATTCATTCCCTGCCAGATAAAACTATTGAGGGGGTCATCTAAAGTAACCTTGTCAACCGGTGTTACAGGAGTTTCTTGAATATCGTTGGAATCACTACAGGCTATAAGGCCTAAAAACAGCAAGACTACAAGGCCTTGGGGGAAATACTTCTTCATTTTTTAACTTTTTTCTTTTTTCTCAGTCGTAAAAATAATGCTTTTTTTACTTTTTTTTTCAATTCCTTGTAACAAATCAAAGAATGGCTCGTGTTAAAAGTGTAGCAAGATTTGATAAATTGCTTTATTATTGAGAATTGATGAACCAGAAAGAATTTCTAGAAACGGTATTACCATTTAAAGATAAAGTGTTTCGCTTAGCGAAAAGATTGCTGGTATCGTCTGATGAAGCTGAAGATGCAACGCAGGAATTGTATTTCAAACTCTGGAAAAATAAAGCTAAAATCGAAAACTATGATAATGTGGAGGCTTATGCCATGATGATGACCAAAAATTATTGCCTGGATCAGCTTAAGTCGAAACGAGCTTCAAATTTAACGTTGGTACATAGCAACTATAAAGATGAATCTGAAGAGCTTGAATCAAATATAGAATATAAGGATAGCGCAAGTATCATCAAAAGAATGATGAATGAGTTACCGGAAAAGCAACGAATGATCATTCAACTGAGAGATGTAGAGAATTATGATTATGCTGAAATAGGAAAAATAATGAATATGGAGCCCACGGCAATCAGAGTGGCCCTGTCCAGAGCAAGAAAGACATTGAGAGAAAAATTTATTAAAAAACAGAATTATGGAATTGGTTAAAATTGAAAATTTACTGGAAAAATACTTTGAGGCAACCACCACCATACAAGAAGAGGCTGTTTTAAAAGAATATTTTGCACAAGATAATGTAGCACCTCATTTAATGGAACATAAAGATTTGTTCAATTTCTTTAGTGACAGCTCCTTGGAAACGTCAAACAGAACCATCGAGTTAAACGATAAAAAGAAAAAAACCATTCCACTTAGATGGTTGTCGATCGCTGCCATGTTGGTTTTCTTCTTCGGAGTATACTCTATATACCAAAAGAATGAATCAGAAAAGGAAGAAGCCCGATTGGCTTATATGGAAACTCAAAAAGCGCTTGATTTGATATCAAACAGCTTAAATAAGGGAACAGGAGCAATTGCTCAACTAGATAAATTTAACAAAGGAACGGATGCAATGGCCCAGCTCCAAACCTTTGGGAATGTACAGAAAAAAGTGTTTAATCAATAAGTAAGAATCATTAAAAAATAGAATCATGAAAATTAATAAAATCATTTTAGTAACGGTGTTTGTGATGTCTGGATGGATTGCCAGCGCTCAATCACAATTCGATAAATTCGAAGATATAGACGGGGTAACCTCGGTGGTAGTAACACAAAAAGCCTTCTCCTTAATGAGTAAAATAGGGGCAGAAACAGAAGATCAGGAATATATGGATCTGATCAAGAACATTGAATCATTGAGAGTCTTTGCAACAGAGAGCGCCGAAGTAGCGGTTCAAATGGAAAAAGCAGCAACAAGTTATTTGAAGTCAGCCAACCTTGAAAAGTTGATGACAGTAAAAGAAGAAGGAAGTAATATTTCCATTTATGTGAGAGAAGGTAAGTCTGAAGACTTTGTAAAAGAGTTGTTTATGTTTGTGAAAGACAATGAAAAAACATCTCAGGAATCTGTCATCATTTCTCTTACCGGAGATATAGATTTAAACCAGATTGCCAAATTAACTGAAAAAATGGACCTTCCCGGTGGAGAACACCTTGAAAAAGCAAGTAATCAATAAACAAGCGATCATGAAAAACTCAATCAAAAAACTCTCTCTATTACTAATGGCTGCCCTGGTGTTCGTTTCCTGTAATAATCAGCCCACGATTCAGGAGTATTATGTGGACAAACAGGAAAATGATAATTTTATAGCCATTGACCTGCCGGCCAGTCTTTTAAAAGTAGAAGATGGAGCCTCAGAAGAGACTAAAAAAACCATGTCAACTATTAAAAAATTAAATATTCTTGCCTTTAAAGTGACAGAAAGCAATACGGCTGAATACAAAACAGAGCTGGCTCAGGTTAAAAGCATTTTAAAAGGTGATCAGTATAGCGAACTTATGCGAATGAAGCATGAAGGAATCAATATTGTGATTAATTACCAAGGAGAGGATGATGCGATCGATGAATTTTTATTGCTGGCCTCTGACAACGATAAAGGTTTTGCTTTGGCCCGTGTATTGGGAGACAAGATGCAACCGGAAAAAATCATGAAAATGGCAGAGGATTTTAATAATATCGATAAAGGAGGCGCTGGAGAAGCTTTGTCTCAATTGTCAGAACTTTTTGGTGACGAAGGAATCTAAAACGATTCATACTTCACATATAAAGCCGCTTTAGCCTGTCTGAAGCGGCTTCTTTTTAACCTTATTTTAACGTGTAATTTACCTTATATTCTTCTATATTTGCGCCTCAAACCGTTAATTTTAAAGAGAATATGAAAAATAAATTATTATTGCTATGTTTTTTCCTGAGCGTTGGATTGGGTATTGCACAAGAAACTGAAGAAATCAATACTGAATACAGGGCAGAAAGAGAAAAGGTGAGTGACCTTGTTCACACCAAATTAAAAGTAAATTTTGACTTTTCAAAAAGCCAGATGGCAGGAGAGGCCTGGATCACCTTAACTCCTCATTTTTATAATGTTAGTGAGTTGGAACTAGATGCCAAAGCCATGTTGATTCATGAAATCACATCCGATGGCAAAACATTAAAATATGAATATGATAATCAAAAATTAATCATTGATCTTGGAAATACCTATGCCAAGGGTGAAGAATACATCGTTTACATCAAATACACGGCACGACCTGAAGAGGTAGAGCAAGAGGGTAGTGCTGCCATCACAAGCGCCAAAGGCCTGTATTTTATTGATCCGCTGGAAAAAGACCCCAATAAGCCAACACAGATTTGGACTCAAGGGGAAACCGAAGCGAGTAGCTGCTGGTTTCCAACCATCGATGCGCCGAATCAAAAAACTTCTCAGGAAATCTATATGACGGTTCCTGACCAATATGTAACCTTATCGAACGGGTTATTAAAAGAGCAAACCAAGAATAATGACGGCACAAGAACAGATTACTGGAAATTCGACAAGAAACATGCTCCCTACCTTTTCTTTATGGGGGTTGGAGAATTTAGTATTGTGGAAGATACATGGAAGGATATTGCCGTAGACTATTATGTAGAGGAGGAATATGAGCCATATGCCAAAGGGATTTTTGGTTTAACCCCTGAGATGATCACTTTCTTTTCAGATTATACAGGAATTGAATATCCTTGGTCTAAATACGCGCAATTTATCGGTAGAGATTATGTAAGTGGTGCGATGGAGAACACAACGGCAGTAATTCATGGTGAAATGGCTTACCAGACAGCGAGTCAACTCGTTGATGAAAATACCTGGGAAAGTACTATAGCGCATGAATTGTTTCATCATTGGTTTGGAGATCTTGTTACAGCCGAAAGCTGGAGTAACCTAACCGTTAATGAATCTTTTGCCAATTACAGCCAGTATCTGTGGTATGAATACAAATATGGACGGGATCATGCAGATGCGCATCGCCTAGAAGAAATTGAAGGTTATATGACACCTGACAATGAGTTAAAAGATTTGGTGCGATATCACTATAACAGCAAAGAAGATATGTTTGACGCTGTTTCTTATAACAAAGGAGGCGCTATTCTTCATATGCTGAGAGCTTATTTAGGAGATAAAGCTTTTCAGGCAGGAATCAATCAATACCTGAGCGATAATGCCTATGGAACAGGTGAAGCTCATCAGTTGCGACTTGCTTTTGAAGAAGTAAGTGGTAAAGATTTAAACTGGTTTTTTAACCAGTGGTACTTTAGCAATGGTCATCCTGTATTAGATGTAAAATATGTGTATAGCGAAGAGGCAAAGATTGTAACGGTTCAGATTGAACAGACTCAGGCAGGAGCTGATGTCTTTGAATTTCCACTTGCCATTGAAGTATTTGAAGGTGATTCGCCAAAAAGGTATGAGGTTTGGGTTGACAAGAAAAGTAATTCATTTTCATTTAAATATACAGAAAAGCCAGACTTGGTCAATGTAGATGCCGATAGAACATTGCTGGCAGAAATTTCTGATGAAAAAACAACAGAGAATTTAATTCACCTATATAAGGTGGGTAAAAAATATGAGGATAGAAAAGAAGCTGTTGAAGGATTAATAGAGGAGCAGGGTAGTAATGATGAAGCTTTCAAGACAATTCAAACCGCTTTAAATGACTCATATTACGGCATTAGAATAATGGCAATAGAAGGTATTGACCTGAGTCATTCAGATGCTAAGAAAGCGGTTAAAACTATTGAAAGTCTGGCTAGCAATGATGAAAAGACTTTGGTCCAGGCGGAGGCTATTAAGAAGCTTGCGGAATATGATGATAAAAAGTATTTGGATTTACTGAACACCTCTTTGTCAAGTCCTTCAAGTGCTGTTAAAGGGAGTGCTTTAAAATCCTTGTACTGGGCTGATAAAGATGCTGCTTTGACCTATGCGAATTCAATTACTGATGATTTAGAGAAAGAGGGCTTAAAAGCTGCTTTGATGCCTATTTTCATTATGGATAAAACAGAATCTCAAATTGCTTTCGTAGGCGGAAATCTGATTTCTGGCATGTTTTTTACGGAAGATAAAGAGGAGCAGAACATATATAAGGAAGGTTTTCAATGGGTGGCTGCTACTTCGGATGAAGAAGCAACTCAGAACTTGGTTGATTCTTTTGTGAAACTGGGAACTCAATACAAACAATACGGAGCTGATAAAATTGCGATACAGGTATTGTCACAGGTGTTAGGAGCTAAAAAAGCTTCTGATTTTGAGAACAAAGAAACGTTGATCAACATCGTACAGGAAGGTATTGCAAGTTTGCAATAGGTTTCCAAATAACATTCAAAACCCTCAAAAGCCATGCTTTTGAGGGTTTTTTTATTGTATATATTCTTTAAAGGTCCCATCTTCAAAAAACAAAACAATCCGTTCTATCTTTTTGGAAGTATGTGCGCTTGATGCAAGGCTTGTTGTTACGGGATTGTTTTCTATTGGTTCTTTTTTTGGTTGAATCGTTTTTTGTTCAATGATTTGGTCAGGCGATGTGTTGTTTGGAAAATTTCCTTTTCCATTGAGCAACCAGTATAATTCAACTTCATCGAATACTTTTACAACCTTTAAAACAAAATCCAGACTAGGTTTATTTCTGCCCGATAGGAGATGGGAAATACTAGACCTAGGTACTTGAATTCTATCAGCAAAACCGGAGGCTGATAATTGATAGAATTCCATGATGGTTCTCAGTCGATTCGAAAATTCCGAATTGTTTATCATTGTAAACATTGTTTAATTTACAAATGTAAATAATTTATTTCTTTTGAGATTGAATTAATTATTTAAATAGCGATATACTTTAAATTTTATTAAAGTTATACCTTAATTTAGTATTAGTAATACACTGAATAATAGTATTTAATAAATATGAACTTGTTAAAATAAGTTTTTTTGATAAAATCATTTGAATCAAGAAAGTTGTTTTCGCGTTCTTGTTTACATTTGTAATCAAACAGGTGAATTTACATGTTTACAATTGTAAATTAGTAATTGTTTACATTTGTGAAATGAAAAAAATGGATATAGAAAAAATCTCTTTATGGCATGATCAATACCAGGTTCGCGGGTTTGATAAACGTTATGTCAGATTAAAAGATATAGACCCTTTTTTAAAGACTCTGAATGATGACTTTGAGTTTGTTAAAATCGGAGAGTCTTTCCAAGGGCGGGACATCAATAAAATAGTTATTGGGAAAGGGAAAATAAAGGTCTTGTTGTGGACACAGATGCATGGGAACGAATCCACAGGAACACGTGCGCTTTTAGATCTTTTGCGTTTTTTCAAAATACCTGAAGGTCAAGAAGAGCTTGCCAACCATATTTTGAATGCCATCACTCTATATTGTATTCCTATATTAAATCCTGACGGAGCTGTGGCTTATACAAGAGTAAATGCTCAGTCAATTGATCTGAACAGAGATGTTATTGCTAAAAAAGCCAAGGAGAGTCAATTGCTTCAGTTCTGGTTAAAGAAAATCAATCCTTCCTATTGTTTTAACCTGCATGATCAACGCAACATATTCAGTGTAGCACCATATAATAGGACGGCCACCATGTCTTTTTTAGCTCCATCAATAAATGAAGAGCGCTCGATGAATGAGGGCAGGAAGCAGACCATGACGGTCATTGCCTCTATAAATAAAGAGCTGCAAAAATTTATCCCAGGACAAATTGGGAGGTATACCGATGAGTTTTATCCGACGGCAACCGGAGATAATTTTCAGAAAATGGGGCATAACACCATTTTAATTGAGTCAGGGCATGCAAAAGGAGATTCTTTAAGGCGGGTGTCCAGAAAGGCCACTTTTATGGCTTTGATAGAAGGATTGAGACATATCGCATCAAAGGATGCCGCAGATATGCACAAGGCCTATTTAGAAATCCCTAACAATGAAAAGAAATACCTCGATCGCATTTATAAAAATGTGGTTGTTGCCGGGGAACGGACAGATTTGGGGATATTACTTATTGAAAAACTTCAGAAAGATCGCATTATTTTGGTGCCTAGTATAGATCAAATAATGGATTTAAAGGATTTTGCCGCAGACGAAATTATTGAAGCTGATCATCTTGATTTCGAAGATAAAAATGCTGCAGAGAATTGGGTTAAAAATAGATTTAATTAAATAAAGCCCATTAAAAGGCAATCTTTTTTAATAAAAAGCGTATTTAATTTACAAATTTTTATCATATTTGCAAATTAAACAAAACAAAGTACTTATGTCAAAATTCAAATTGGATGAACTTGATCATCAGATTTTAGAAGCCTTGATTGAAAACGCAAGAACACCTTTTACAGATATCGCTAAAAACCTATTGGTTTCGGCAGGAACGATTCATGTAAGAGTGAAGAAAATGGAAGATGAAGGAGTGATTAAAGGATCTACATTAAGTGTTGATTATAACAAAATGGGTTATACTTTTATAGCTTATGTAGGTTTGTTTCTGGAAAATTCTTCAACAACGCAAATGGTTATAGATGAAGTTCGAAAAATTTCAGAAGTTACTGTTGCGCATTTGACCACAGGTAAATTCTCAATTTTCTGTAAGATCAGAGCGAAAGACACCATGCATGCAAAAGAGATTATCTTTAAGCTTGACAAGATTCATGGAATAAAGCGTACTGAAACATCCATTTCATTGGAAGAAGTTATCAACGATAAGAAAAGGTTGATGCATCAGATCTTTAAAGAAATTGCTTTCTAGAAGGTATCAAGTAAAGAAAAAATCCTCCTCCTCATTGTTCATTTAATGAGGAGGATTTTTTTTGTTTAATATGTTCGTATGAAGATAAAATATTCGATATTTGAGTATTAATTTGATCATTCATATCTAGATATACTTCTCTATGAGTTTTGACTATAGCCGCCCAAAATTAAAGGATGCAGAACTAATTGATCTTTATAAAGCGATGTTGAAATCGCGTATGATCGAAGAAAAAATGCTGATACTTTTAAGGCAGGGTAAAATTTCCAAATGGTTTTCGGGCATGGGTCAGGAGGCTATTTCTGCTGGAGTGGCTCTGGCACTGGATTCAGATGAGTATATTTTACCGATGCATCGGAACCTTGCTGTATTTACCTCAAGAAAAATCCCTTTGAATCGATTGTTTTCTCAATGGCAAGGTAAAGAAAATGGCTTTACTAAAGGCCGGGACAGGTCTTTTCATTTTGGGACCCGGGAGTTTCATATCGTCGGAATGATTTCTCATTTAGGACCTCAATTAGGAGTGGCCAATGGTATCGCTCTAGGAAGTCTTTTAAAAAAAGAACAAAAAGTAACAGCAGTTTTTACGGGTGAAGGAGCTACAAGTGAGGGTGATTTTCACGAAGCCCTGAATGTAGCTTCTGTCTGGAATTTACCTGTTATATTTTGTGTTGAAAACAATGGATATGGATTATCTACACCTTCATCAGAACAGTTTAACTGCGAAAACATTGCTGACAAGGGCGTTGGTTATGGGATGGAAAGTCATATCATAGATGGAAATAATATTGTAGCTGTTTATACAAAAGTGAGAGAGCTCGCCATAAGTCTAAGGGCAAACCCGAGACCTGTTCTTCTGGAATTCAAAACCTTTAGGATGCGAGGTCATGAAGAGGCCAGTGGCACTAAATATGTACCTAAGGAACTATTGGAGAAATGGGCAATGAAAGATCCTTTAGAGAATTTTCAAGCTTTTTTAAGAGATAACCATATTCTTTCAGAAACAAACGAAGTGGTCATTAAGAAGGAATTTACCCACGAAATAAGCGATAATTTAGCGCTTGTTTTTAGTGAACAGGAAATTGAATCAACGTTGGAATTAGAATTAAATGATGTATTTCAACCCTTTGATTTGGAGGTGATAGCACCCTCAGAAGAAAATAGTAATATTCGGCTTGTTGATGCCATTTCTAAAGGTTTGTATCAAAGCATGGAGCGCTTCGATAAAATGGTCATCATGGGGCAGGATATCGCTGAATATGGCGGGGTGTTTAAAATTACGGAAGGTTTTTTGGAAGCCTTTGGAAGAGATCGGGTAAGGAATACTCCAATTTGCGAATCATCTATTATCGAAGCTGCTTATGGCTTATCCGTATCGGGTATCAAATCAATTGTTGAGTTACAATTTGGTGATTTTGTAAGTTCTGGTTTTAATCCTGTTGTGAATTTGCTGGCCAAATCACATTACAGATGGGGACAGGCAGCGGATATTGTAATGCGCATGCCTTGTGGAGCTGGTGTAGGAGCCGGACCTTTTCATAGTCAAACCAACGAAGCCTGGTTTACAAAAACACCAGGGTTAAAAGTGGTATATCCGGCATTTCCGGTTGATGCCAAAGGCTTGCTCTGTGCAGCTGTTGAAGATCCGAATCCGGTAATGTTCTTTGAGCACAAGCAGTTGTATCGTTCGGTTTATCAGGATGTGCCTGATTCTTATTATACGATTCCACTAGGGAAAGCTGCCTTGGTACAGAAAGGTGAGGATGTGACGGTAATAAGCTATGGGGCAGGAGTTCATTGGGCCATTAATACATTGGAGAAACTGGATATAAAGGCTGATTTAATTGATTTGAGAACCTTATTGCCACTGGATGAAGAATCAATATACGCATCTGTAGTTAAAACCGGAAAAGTAATCATATTACAGGAAGACAGCGTTTTTGGTGGCATAGGATCAGATATTTCCGCCCTGATCATGGAAAATTGCTTTGAGCATCTGGATGCTCCGGTAATGAGAGTTGCAGCGCCTCATATGCCGATTCCATTTGCTAAAAATCTGGAAGCACTTTATTTGCCAAATAAAAAATTTGAGTCAAAAATTCAAGAATTAATAGCGTATTGATCATTTTCAGGAAGGTTTTTGAACGAAATATTTCGTAAATTTGAGATTCATACTTAAAACTAAAAAACCTATCCGATGAAAAAACTACTTTTTTTAGCATTTGTAATGCTACTTGTCAGTTCCTGTGGATCTACCCAGTCTAATACAGAGGCCAAGCCAAGTAAAAAAACTTTAAAAGGAACCTGGGAAATAACAAATATCAAGTTTGTAGGTGAAGAAGGTTTGTACAAGGCCAATCTTTTTGACATGGCCGACTCTGCCTGCTTCAAGGGAAGTGAATGGGTCTTTATTCCTAATAACGGTTCCGGAAAATATGCCATTCAACAGGGTTCTCAGTGTGAAGCAGTGGCAACACGCATACATTGGTCTTTCTATGAGCCAGGTGATGGGACGTATCAATTCCAGTTTAAATACGTAGATGAAAAAAACAAACCTATAGATGCTGCCAACCGAGGGTATCGTTCCACCATAGATTCTCTGGAAGAAAATACCATGTTGATGCGTGTTAAAACTACCCACGAAGGAAAAGAATTTGATGTAGTATTGACCTATACCAAGGTTTCTGAAGATTTCGCCTTATAAAATTATAACTTATGTTGAAAAAAATTAAAATATACGGATTGTCTTTGGCGGTTATTTTGTCATTGAATATAGGATGTACAGCTATTCAAAATTCTAATAAAACACAAAGAGGTGCAGGGATTGGCGTCGCTGCAGGTGCTCTGGTTGGAGGTCTTATCGGAGGTAATATTGGAGGTGCCCTTATCGGTGCTGCTATTGGAGGTGCCGCAGGAGGTCTTATCGGAAACCATATGGATAAACAGGCTGATAAAATTGAAGAAGCTGTTCCAGGTGCTGAAGTAAAAAGGGTTGGTGAAGGAATTCAGATCATTTTTGATGACAAAAGTGGTGTTAATTTTGGTTTTGACAGTGCTGATCTAACCTCGAGTGCTACTAAAAATCTGGATGCAGTTGCTGAAATATTTATTGAGTTTCCTGACACGGATCTAATGATAGAAGGTCATACGGATAGTGTGGGAGATGCCGATTACAATATGAAGTTGTCTAAAAGAAGGGCCGAATCAGTGGTTGCCTATTTAAAATCAAAAGGTGTCGCCGGAAGTCGTTTTAAGGTTGAAGCTTTTGGAGAAACCAGACCCAGATTTGACAATGGGACAAAAGATGGTCAATCAAAAAACAGACGTGTTGAGATCGGTGTTGCTGCCAACCAACAGATGATCGAAGATGCAAAGGCCCAAACGGAATAAAAGTTATTGAAATTAAACGATAATGAAAACTGGCAAGGATCAATTTGAAGTCTCTTTGCCAGTTTTTTTTTGATTCAATTAGCAGATAAGGTTCTCAATTGATGTAAAGATAAGCGTATGAGTGGTGGTCATTTTCCAACAAAAGTGGGGGCAGTAGTTTTAGCAGCAGGTAGCTCCAGCAGGATGCAGGGTATCAAACAATTACTTCCATGGAAAGATTCAACCATGGTCAGTCATGTTCTTGATCAATTAAAAGAATCAGATGCATGCCATGTTTTTTTGGTTCTGGGAGCTTATCATTCTGAAATTTTAAGCAAGATCGACACAAGGAATATCACGGTCGTCTTGAATCAGAACTGGACTCTTGGAATGGGGTCATCTATTGCAAGAATTGCCACATACATTCAAAAAGAAGGAATCGAAATAGACGCTTTACTTCTCGCAACATCTGATCAGCCAATACTTGAGTTGAATACATATAATAAATTGATTAATAGTAGTATTAACAGTAATAGAATTGTAGCAACTTCTTATGGAAAGAGTTATGGAATCCCTGCAGTTTTTGGAAGAGATTATTTTGAAGAGTTGTCGTGTTTGAATAAGGATACAGGTGCCAAAGCTGTTATCAAAAAACATTTAAAGCATTTGATATTGTTGGATGATCCAAAGGCAGAAATCGATTTGGATACCATTGAATTGTATCAAAAATTCTATGCTATATATGGAAGCTAAGTATGTTGACATCAGTCTTATTTCTGCCTTGATTCAAATTTTGATGCTATTAATTTGACGGTACTGATAGAATATTTTAATATGTCTAATCTGGACATCCTCCTCGCTGTTACTGCAACCTTGCTGTTGGGTTTCGGTAAGTCCGGCATTAAGGGCTTAGGGGTAGTGATTGTTACTTTGATGGCCCTGGTTTTTGGTGGAAAAGCCTCCACAGGTATTTTAATGCCGATGATGATCACTGCTGATGTTTTCGCTGTGATTTATTATCACAGGCACACGCAATGGATCTTTTTGAAGAAATTACTTCCCATGATGATTGTAGGCGTACTCATCGGAGTTTGGTGGGGTAATGATATCTCCGAAGTACTGTTCAAGCAAATCATGGCCTTTTTTATATTGATCACCGTGGTTATAATGATTTGGATGGATAGAACCAAGTCAATTGGAATTCCAAGGCATTGGGCTTTTTCGGGATTTATGGGCCTTTTATCAGGAGTCACTTCGATGATTGGTAATTTAGCCGGAGCATTCGCGAGTATTTATTTACTGGCTGTTCGACTTCCAAAAAACGAATTCATTGGTACGGCGGCATGGCTATTTTTTATAATTAATGTTTTTAAGCTGCCCTTTCACATTTTTGTTTGGAAAACGGTAGATGAAAAAACGTTGCAATTGAATTTGTTACTGACTCCAGCCTTGATCATTGGTTTTTTTCTGGGTGTTAGATTGGTAAAGGTCATACATAATGATCTGTATAGAAAGTTAGTGCTATTCGTAACTGCAGCAGGAGCTTTAATCATTTTATTTAGGTAATAACCGATTATATTCTACCAAAAACAGGAGATTTGATACAAGTAATTATGAGGTCAAATTCTTACATTTGAGAGATTTTTTTACATTTTAATCCTGAAAAACATAGAGATGTCAACACCACAGCATGCTGAGAAGGCAGATAGTTCACAGTCATTAACTACCAAAGAAATTATAGGTTATGCAGTTGGAGATGCTGGTTTTAACTTTTACTGGATCATCATCGGTTCTTACTTATCTTATTTTTACACGGATATTTTTGGGATTTCAGCTGCCGCCGCAGGCACGATGTTTCTTGTGACCAAAATAGTTGACGCCTTTACAGACCCGGCGATGGGAGCCATAGCTGATCGAACCAACTCGAAATGGGGCAAGTTCAGACCTTATCTTTTGTTTGGCGCCTTACCCATGGCTGGAGCAGCAATTTTAACAATGAGCACGCCCGACCTGGGTGATAGCGGAAAGATCATTTGGGCTTATGCCACCTATACCATGATGATGCTTTGTTATACAATTTTGAGCACTCCTTATTCTTCCTTGGCCGGTGTAATTACTTCAGATGCAACTGAACGAAATAAAATTTTCGGATGGCGGTTTTTCTTTGCCTATTTTACGGGAATCATTGTGGGGGCTTTTACTCCCGGACTGGCGGAATACTTCGCCAATGGAGATGAAGCATATGGATGGAAAATGACCATGGTGTTATATGCATCTGTTGCCACGGTATTGTTTCTTATCACTTTTGCCACAACCAAAGAGCGCATACAACCACCAAAAGGGCAGGATACAAAACCCCTGGACGATATTAAAGATCTTTTAAATAACAGGCCATGGATCATTTTGTTTGCCTTGGCCATGATTATCATGATGACCATCGTATTCAGAGGAAGCTCTGCCACGTATTATTTTAAATATTTTGTAGAAAGACCCGATTTGATGGGTGCATTTATTGGAGTTCAGATGGCAGCATATGCTGTGGGCTGTTTGTTATCACCCTATCTCACCAAATTAATGGATAAAGCCAAATTATTGATGCTGCTCATGGGAATCGTCGGGATATTGAGCGTGGCATTCTCATTTATTCCAAAGCCATCTACCATTGGCGTTATTACCGTCAGTAATGAAAAGGCGATTACATTAAATGCTTCTGAACTTTTGGCAGATGCAAATAACGAAGAAGGTAGCTATAAATGGGTAGAGCATCATTCGGGCATATTTTGGTTTTTAAAAGACTATACCACCATAGGGAACGATTCGGATATTTTAGAATTAGAGGCAGTTGAAAATGGAAACGAAACCAATAGGGTGATTAGTGTTTACAAATTAGACGATGCGGGGAATGTAGTTATGGATAGCTCAGATTTTCCTTTAGAACTTAAATTGATGTTCTTTCTGAACATCCTTATCAGTTTAGCCCTGGGACCAAAATCTCCCATTGCCTGGTCTATGTATGCCGATGCCGCAGATTTCAATGAATGGAAGACGGGAAGAAGGGCCACTGCAATGACTTTTTCAGCCGCAACTTTTTCACAAAAACTCGGGGGTGCCTTAGGGTCCGCAGGTATCTTATGGGTGTTGGCCTCTTTGGGCTATGCCGCCAATGAAATTCAAGAAGGGGCGTCTCTGAGTGGCATTGTCTGGTTACAAACACTGGTGCCGGCATTTTTTGCCTTTGTGGCTATTTTTGCTCTAAAGTTCTATGACCTTAGCGGAGTAAAACTGGATCGTATTCAAAAGGAACTTCAAGAAAGAAATTCGTAAGGAGCTTCTATTTTTAAAGATAAAACTCTTAGATAAATATGTTAATTAAGACTTCAGATCAAGGAAAAAGATTGGATTTAACAGACCCGGTCGCCATGCCTAAGGCAGCTGCCTTTTTATGGAATAAAAAGATGATGATTCATATGAATTGTCGGGGTTTTGCGGTTTCACAATTTATGCAACCGGAACCTGCTAAATATGCCCATGCTCCTAATTTGGAGGCCAAAACCTTTATGCAACCTGAGCAGCCGTATTACGCACATCATGCCGGAAGGTTTTTTTATATAAAGGATGTAGATAACCAGGATTTGTTTTCCATACCTCATGAGCCTGTGAAAAATCCTATGGATGAATTTATATTTTCAGCAGGAGAAAGTGATATCCAATGGTTATTGAAAAAGAATAACCTTGAAATTAAGATGCAGCTCGATTTGACCAAAAATGATGCAGTAGAATTATGGACGCTTCAGATAAAGAATAATTCAGCTGAAGGAAGAAAAATTCAAGTGTTTCCTTATTTCCCGGTAGGGTATATGTCATGGATGAATCAATCTGCCCTGTATGACGAGCAACTCGGTGCCATTATCTGCAGCAGTATCTCTCCTTATCAGAAATACCAGGATTATGACAAAGTAAAAGAGTATAAAGACAAGACATTTCTGTTGGCAGGAACAGCTCCGGATGCCTATGAAGTTCGACAGGAAGCCTTTGAAGGCGAAGGCGGACTTCAAAATCCGACGGCTATTCAAACGGGACAGTTGAAAAACGGTGAAGCCCGTTACGAAACACCTGCATGCGCGATGCAGTACAATATCAATTTGTTGCCTCAGGAGGAAAAATCGTTTAATTTTGTTTTTGGTCCTGCTAAAGATAGAGCTGAAATTGAGAGAATTAAAGATGATTACTTACTATCAGATACTGGTTTTATCAAAGCAAAAAAGGCATATCATGAATATGTTTCTCAAGGAAAATCTTGTCTTACCATACATACACCCAATAAAAAATTAGACAATTTTGTCAATACCTGGCTGCCCAGACAAATCTATTATCACGGGGAAACAAACAGGTTGAGCACAGATCCTCAAACCAGAAATTACCTGCAGGACAATATGGGAATGGGCTATATTAAACCTGAGGTAACCCGAAATGCATTTCTTACCGCCATCGGTCAACAAGAGTTTTCAGGCGCCATGCCAGATGGAATCTTAATAGAAGAAGGGGCTGAATTAAAATATATCAATCAAGTACCTCATACGGATCATTGTGTCTGGTTACCTGTTTGCCTCAAGGCTTATTTAGATGAGACCAATGACAGCTCCTTATTACATGAAAAAGTAGGTTTTGCAAACAACATTGAAAAAGCTACAGTAGCGGATCATATTACAAAAGCCATGACATGGTTGCTAGAGAATAGGGACCACAGAGGATTGAATTATATAAATCAAGGGGACTGGTGCGACCCGATGAATATGGTAGGCTATAAAGGGAAAGGAGTCTCTGGATGGTTGACTTTGGCTACTTCGTATGCGCTAAAGGTTTGGTTAGAAATATGTAAGGACTTTGAAATTGACACCTTATATAAAGAATTTGAGAATGGCATACAGGATTTGAATAATGCCGTAAATGAACATTTATGGGATGGTAGCTGGTATGCAAGAGGAATTACCGATGACAATGTGGTATTCGGAATTAAGAAAGATCAGGAAGGCAGTATCTTTTTGAATCCCCAGGCCTGGTCTATCTTAAGTGATTCAGCAGACGCAAAGAAGGAAAGTCTGTTAATAGCATCGGTAAAAGAGCGATTAGAAACACCTTATGGAGTTGAAATGTTGAGTCCTTCCTTTACGAAGATGCGCGAAGATGTTGGAAGAGTAACGCAAAAGCACCCTGGGTCTGCGGAAAATGGTTCAGTGTATAACCATGCTGCCTCTTTTTATATTTACGCTCTTTATACCAAAGGGTATAAAAATGATGCTTTTCGTTTGATTGATAAAATGATACCAGGAGCCGATGAAGATGATTTGATACAACGCGGTCAACTACCCGTTTTTATTCCAAATTATTACAGAGGAGCCTTTAAACAGTTTCCGCGTACTGCAGGAAGATCAAGCCAGCTGTTTAATACAGGAACTGCTCATTGGATTTATCGCTGCTTAATTGACGGTTTATTTGGTTTAAAAGGTGAACCAGGTGGCTTACGAATTCAGCCTCAACTCCCTGACGATTGGCAAAAAGCTCAGGTAGTAAGGACCTTTAGAGGTGCGGAATTTCATGTGAACATCCTTCGCAGTATTGAAGTTAATTCCATGACCGTTTATCAGAATGAAAGACTTTTAGACGACAATTTAATAAGTGATTTTAAATCAGGAGATACGATTCAGATTTTGATCCACTTGCCTGTCTAAATCTTTTGTCTTTTTTAAGATATTAATTTTTGTGATTTAAATGCATTGATATCATTTCATACGACCTTTATAAGACGAGATAGGTTGTAGGGCGAATTTTATTCTTTATCAGAATGTTTATACGTAAATTTCAACTGTCAAGGAATGAAATAGGTGACATGAAAGACAAAAAGAGCTTAATTGTTGACATGGATGGAGTGCTGGCCGATATCTACAAACAGCTGATTAAATTGGAGTTTGAAGAATCTGGTACACGTATTACTGTTGAAGAAACAATGGGGAAAACTGAAAACGATGCTTTTCCAAATTGCCAAAAGCTTGTAAAGGAAAGAGGTTTTTTTAGAAATGCCCCCGTGATGCCAGGAGCGATAGAAGTGTTGAAAAAACTTAATGAGCATTATCAGTTATTCGTAGTTTCATCTGCCATGGAATATCCAAACAGTCTTGAAGAAAAATATTACTGGATGCAAGAGTATTTTCCTTTTATTTCATGGAAGCAACTGGTGCTTTGTGGCACAAAAACCTGTGTTAAAGGGGATATCATGATCGATGATCATTTTAAAAATCTGGATTATTTTGAGGGGAAAACCATATTGTTTACCCAACCTCATAATTCAGCAAAAGATGAAAATTCCCATCAACGGGTTCATGGATGGAATGACATTTTAAAATTATTGGGAGAGGTATAGAATGCCTTGATTGAAGTAGAAAAAACCATGCAGAGCATAAAAAAATAAATCAATAAATATAAATTTAAAATAAAGAAGTAATGAAACGAGTAAGCATCATAATGTTATTAGTGTGTTTAGGTGTAGGACCGGTATTAATGGCACAATCAAGTTTGTTCAATGGTAAAGATCTTAGTGGCTGGACCGCCTACGGAACTGAAAAATGGTACGTAGAGGATGGTTTGTTAATTTGTGAGAGTGGCCCGGATAAAGCTTATGGCTATCTGGCAACAGATAAACACTATAAAAACTTTGAACTAAATCTAGAATTTAAACAAGAAGCAGATGGCAATAGTGGTGTATTTATCAGATCTACTATTGAGGGTGTAAAAGTAAGTGGATGGCAGGTAGAGGTTGCTCCGAAAGGAAAACATACCGGAGGAGTTTATGAATCGTATGGAAGAGGATGGCTTATCAAGCCTGAGGCATCTAAAGAAGAAGTATTGAAAGAAGGTGAGTGGAATCAAATGAAGATTGTGGTTAATGGAGATACCATTACTTCTTATTTAAATGGTGTTGAAATGATTACCATCACAGATGCGAAAATTGGCGAGGGAGAAGGTTCAGTAGCCTTGCAGATCCATGATGGTGGCGGAATCAAAGTGAAATGGAAGAATATCGAAATAAAGGAATTGTAATTTTGTAGTAATTTTGAGTTATTTTTGAGAAATCCCTGAGACAATCGTCTTGGGGATTTTTTTTCTAAAACAAGGTATGCTGCTGGTATAATCCAGGGTTTGTGGTAAAATCAAAACGAGGCTTTACTTTATCTCCATGGAGCCAGGCATCCATTTCTTGTTTACTGTATAGTGCAAATGGCATTCTTAGTTTTGTATTATGTATTTCCTTCATAAGCCCCTGAGCTTCTGTTGTTACAACTGTGTACGTCTTGGTGTCGGCCCAATGGTCATATAGCCCTGCCAGTGCAAAAATATCATTATTAAAACCAATTTCATATTTGATTTTAGATCCGTCCACATGTTGCCATTCATAGAATCCATTGACCAGGATCAAGCATCTGTTGGTCACAATGTTTTTAAAGGACGGTTTTTCTTTCAAGGTTTCTATACGCGCGTTTAATGTATAGTTTCGATTCCAGGAATCATCGGCCCAATAGGGGATAAGCCCCCATTGGTATAATTGTATCTCACCTTCATCCTGATCTGTAATTACAGGTGTTTTCGGAAAGTCGAAGGCTTTGATCACCTCACTGGGATCAAAGTCATCCAGACCCGTTATTTTCGCGTCAAATTTTTTCTGTAGTTCTTCTTTTTTCTTAGTGATCTTTGTTTGGTAACACATGACAAGGGGGTTTAAATTAAAGAATAAACGCTGATTCTTCCTGCAAGGGAATAAATTTACTTTCATTTTTATTTCTGAAACCTCTCAAAATTCGTTGAACATCTCTGTTGTCTTTTTTAAGGATTAGAAATTCTCTTAATTCAGAAAGTGTTGAAACCTGTTGTTCCTGATCAATAAAACCATAGCCCTGATAGATAC
The DNA here is from genome assembly GCF_051011215.1 of Lutimonas sp. Classification (NCBI taxonomy): domain Bacteria; kingdom Pseudomonadati; phylum Bacteroidota; class Flavobacteriia; order Flavobacteriales; family Flavobacteriaceae; genus Lutimonas; species Lutimonas sp. The sequence goes on along the minus strand of NZ_JBPCUJ010000132.1, from coordinate 6,087 downwards.
CATTTTCAATAAGAACAAAACTCCGTTCCTCATTGTTTCTTCCTCGCTGGGGAATCACATAACTCTTATTGTCATTTCCCATATATGCAACAGCTTGACGGACACGCTCATTATAGGAACTTACTTGCTCTTCGCCTCTGCAAATACCCTTGCATTTCTTTATCTGGTAATGAAAACAAGAATTGACATTGGATTGTAAATGACAATATTTTGGACAAAGTTCAAATTTCTCACATACCAGTTCCATAAAACGCCTGGTTTCCGTAGTATTATAAAATTTTGTAATGGGTTGAGGTACATTTTTCAAACTATTCCAGGCGAGGTGCATGAGACCTGATCGGTCTTCATAACTAAAAACACCAAACCCTTCATTATTTCTTCTTTGGGCCCGATTGTACATCGGATAATGATGTTTTATCTCCGCAGATTCTAAAAGTAAGGCCACTAATTCTGATCCGGTTTCTTCAAAGGTCAGATTTACCGTCTGCTGACACATAGCTACTTCTCGATTCTTCTTATCATAAAAGTGACTCAGCACTCTTTTCTTTATATTGATGGCTTTACCGATATAAATGATCTCATCTTTTTGATCTCTAAAATAATAGACACCTGTTCTTTCCGGCAATTGATCAAACACTGATTTAGGCAAACCAGGTGGTAAGGTAGCTTGCCGTGAACCAGGCTTTAAAAATGAATCGAAAACAGCTCCATCGGTATCCAGTGTCAATAATTTATCAAATAAAATGGTGGTTGCTCTGGTATCTCCCATGGCGCGATGTCGATCATTTAAGGGAATGCCAACAGATGTACATAATTTCCCAAGACTATAGGAGGGAAGTCCCGGAATCAATTTTCTCGCAAGTCTGACGGTACATAATTTCTTTCTTCTGAATGGAAAACCTAAATCTGCGAATTCCTTGTGAATCACATTGTAGTCAAAATTTACATTATGAGCCACAAAAATACAATCGGTAGTCATTTGTATCACCTTCTTGGCAATTTCATAAAACTTTGGGGCATCTTCCACCATATAATCATGGATGCCAGTAAGTCTGGTAATACTATGTGGAATCGAACATTCAGGGTTTACGAGGCTTTCATATTCATCAATTACTTTTTGCCCATCATGTAATAGAATGGCAATTTCAGTAATCCGATTCCCGTGGATTCCCATGCCAGTCGTTTCAACATCAATTATTGCATATTTTAAGCTGTTATCCGCCATTAAATATTGTCGATTTTATAAATATTATTTCTCTTCTAAATTAAGAAAGAAAAATTTACTTATTTTGAATAAATAAAAATTCTTAAAAGTTACTCATTTGGAAGAGCATTTTTTTCAATGTCCCTATTGCTGGGAAGAAATTTCAATATTACTTGACCCATCTTCAACGGATCAGCACTATGTTGAAGACTGTGAAGTTTGTTGCAATCCACTGGAAATTCAAGCCCGTTTCCAACAACAAAATCTCATCAATTTTGAAGTGAAAAATTTAGGTCAATAAATTTATGAGATCTTTGAAATCACCTTAGCCCGTTGCCTTTTCGTGTCAAACCTCAAATAAATAATGATGAGAATTGATAAAAAACTGCAAATCAAAAATCCGATAAAGAGCGGTAAAGCACGTTGATCGATAAATTTTCCAATATAAATACTTATCGGAACCGCCATAATGGTCGAAATAAATCCAGTGATGGCTGCACCGATTCCGGCAATATGTCCAATGGGTTGCATCGCCATGGCCCGTAAGTTTCCAAATAAGAATCCAATAGAAAAGAATTGCATACCAAAAAAGCTCAGTAACACAATGACACTGGGGTTAGGTGCATTATAGAATAGTATCAGGTACAATAATGAAATCGCAAAAAAGCTAATGATTGACGTGTTTATGATTCGCTCCATTCCGTATTTAAGCACCAAGGTTCCATTTAGGAAAGTAGCAGAGCCAATGGAAATGGCCAAACCAGCAAAAATGTATGGAAACTCCTCTTTTAAGCCATACTGGGTATGAAAAATTTGCTGAGAAGAACTCAGGTATACCATAAAAGAACCTGTGATAAAGCCAGATATTACGGTATAACCAATTGTTTTTTTGTGTTTTATAAGTTCTTTCAAACCATCAGGAAAGATATGAGATGAAAACCTGATTCGTTTTTCTTCGGGCAAGGTCTCAACCTGTCTTCTCCAAAACCAAATGGATACGATCACACTAAAGAATAATTGAATATAAAAAATGGCCTGCCAATTATAATGGTCCAGCACAAATTTCCCCATGGCAGGGGCAATGATCGGAACCAGTATAAATACCACCGTTATAAAGGACATGATCCTGGCCATATAATCTCCACTATAGGTGTCTCTGACCATGGCAATACTTATGGTTCGAGGTGCTGACAATCCTACTCCCTGTAAAATACGTCCTACAACCATCCAAAAAAGACTCTCAGAATAAATGCATATCATACTGGCAATAAGGAAAATAAGAAACCCTATATATACGATAGGTTTACGACCCAAGCTATCAGAAATAGGGCCAAATAGGAGAGGACCTATCCCTAAGCCAAGAAAGATCATGGTAATTAAGAGTTGTGTATCACTGGATTTGGTCGTTCCGATTGAAAAACCAATATAGTCTAGAGCAGGGAGCAAAGCATCAATAGCTAATGCCACTATCGACATCAAAGAAGCCATTAGGGCCACAAATTCAAACTGCGAAGTGTTTTGATTTTTCATCCGGCAAAAATACGGCAATAAATAATAAGAAAGACGGGGATAGAACGAATTAATAGCTCTTTAAACTTCTAAGGGATTTGCCTGACAGTTATTTAATCATAGTTTTTGCGCCCACTTCAGCATGGAACTCATATAGGAGGGGTGGAGTGACTGCCAATACTTGAAGTCAGGATTATCTGGTTGCATCATCGAATGATTGGCCCCCTTCAGGAGGATATATTTGTTTTTTTCGTTACCGGATTCTTTAAGATCTGCTTTAATGAGGTCTAAACTTTGCAAAGGAATAATTTCGTCCTCCGAACCCTGTATTACCAATAGAGGCGCTACAACAGCTTTAAAATAGGGCATGGGAGAAAAATTTAGTTTTTTATCAAATACTACTTGATCATCCTGAGGAATCCAGACATGACTCAGCCATGCTGCCGACTCATTTTCTTTGACTTTTCGATTCATTTCCTCCTTTGAAACATCTTCACTGATATACTGAAATACCGTTTTTTGAAGCGCCGATGCCTGGGGCATATCTTCAGGCTTAATGACTTCTTTATTTCTGTTTTCCCAATAATTTAAATCGCTTTCTAATAAGGTGGAAGCAGGGCAACTCACAGCAATTCCAAATGCCAATCTGGGCTCTTTCGTCAATAAATAAGGTACTTTCGTGCCTCCTTGGCTACTGCCTTTAATTCCAATATTAGCGTAGGCTATTTTCTCAGATTGATGCAGGAATTCAAGGGCATGAAGATCATCTTCACATAATTCAGGTATACTGGCTAATTGCCAGTTTCCATCTGATATTCCGGTACCACGTTTGTCTATATGAAAGCTGATAAAACCAGCTTCTGCAAACAGCATAGCTTCGGCTCTGGAAGCGCTACGGTCTTGATTTCCAGAGGATGTCACTAAGTATATCGCTTTGCCATTGGATTTGTCAGGGTAATAAATGGTACCATAAAGCAGTAGATCAGAAGACCTAAAACGAATGTTCTTTGATCTGAATCTACCTTGAAGGTTCTCATTCTTCTTTAACAGTTTGAAATTATAGGAATTGCCATCGACCGTCATAGTCGTTTTTAATTCATTGTTGCTTGACGGTAAAGAAGAGAAATCATAGCGATAGTAATCACTTTGAAGGGCAAATTCAAGGGTGTTATTAATAAGGTTTACATCACCAGCAGGAATCCCGAAAGCATTTTGTGCTAAACTATTGAACTTAATGTGATAAGAATTGTCTACAGACCGGATGTCAAATTCAACATCAGTCTTAAATTTCCCTTGTTTAAAAGTACCGGAATATATACCTGGAGCGATGTGATTCTGAGCAACCAAGGTGTAAAATGTAATAGCTAATAAGTAGAAAAGTGTAAACTTCATGCAAGTGGTCTCTTGTAATACGACTTTATAATTCCAAAAAAGTTACAAATTCGAATCGGAAGTTTTGAATTATTTGTGAAATATACCCTTAGCAGGGTACGGATTTAAATACTCTATTTAACATAATATTAATTATAGAACAAATGTAGTAATTTCTGAATAGCCGTTTTTCCGGCCATTTTACATAATATCAGATATAACGTCTTTAGACTTATATCGGCAATGATATTATGTTAAAAGAAATTACGGCTTAGAACTAATCGCGTCGTTTTTAAAGACGGCAAAGCTTTTATGTTAAAGGGAAATACGGATTATTAGTTTAAAATAGAATTCTAACTATTGGTTATATAGAACAAATGTCCATTATGTTGTTTAAGGCATTGTTTCCGTTTAATAGCTATAATTCTATATTATGTAAATATCCCAAGAACTTCTCGTTACTACACATAATGCTCATAATTTCCATATTCTGTACAAATATCCATAAAAATTATTCTGAGAGATTCTCAGCGATTAGCATTCGAACACTATTTGTAACTATAATTTGCCATTAAGTAAAATTACTCGGGTTTTACTTATTTGTTAAATAAGTCCTCATGATGTGCTTCGCAGTTACCGCTACCAAATGCTCGATTGTTTTATAAAATCAAACAATCGAGCATTTATTTAAAACTCAAATCCCTTTTATCCGTTCCCAAATCTCATATAATAAAAATGATGCGTCAAGTCCAGTTTTGGGAACTTCGGTGGCATAGATTTTATTGTTTTGTAGTTCTAATAGATACGAAAAAGTAAAACTTTCGCTGCCATCTTTTTTAGGTATCAAGCCAAACCTCAAATCATTAAAGTACCAGTCTCCTTTTTTTTCTTCCAAAACATACCAACCTTCACTTATAGTAATTAAGCGTTGAACATTGGGGTATTCTAGTTCTTTCACTGCAGCGTCTCGTTTTTTAGGATATTTTTTAAATTGTATTGGCCGTGTATCAAAAAAAGAATAATCGGCAATTAAATAAGCATCGGGTGTATCTATGTTAGCATTCCATAATATAGTAGAAAATGGTGCTGGCCGTGTACTGAGCTGGGTATATTCAATATTTTGTTCTAGTAATGCGTTTTCAAATTGTTGGGTGGCTACTTGTTTTATCACTAAGGTAGATAGTAAATAAAAAGTGGAAATGTAGAGCCCTGTTCTATTAATTTGTCGTCGCATTTTAGAATCTCGTTTATAAAAAAGTACCATAATTGTACAAACCAAAAAAGGCAAGGTATATAAGGGATCGATTACAAAAATAGAGTTTAAAGCCAGTCGTGTTGAGAATGGCCAAAATAATTGCGTCCCCCAGGTAGTAAACGCATCTAAAAGCGGATGGGTAAAAAGTCCTAAAAAAAATAATTTGCTCCATGCTTTCCATCCCAAAGCATATTTTCGTTCTATTTTATTAACGAGCCAACCAAGAATAGGAGCTAAAAGAATACTAAATAATAAGGAATGGCTAAAGCCTCTATGCCATTCTATGGCGGTAATGGTATCTGTGAAATTGCCAAAAATCACATCTAAATCAGGAATCGTTCCTGCAATAGCTCCATATAATAAGGCCTTATTGCCAACTTTTTTGCCCAGAACAGCTTCTCCAACTGCGGCTCCCAATACTATTTGTGTAAGTGAATCCAATGATAAAATTTGATCGCAAAAATAAGCCTTTTAGATTTTTTTCAAGAAACTGTTAATGAAATTCGTCTTTAATCTAAGGTCATGTTACATAACGCAGAACATTTATGCTACCTTATATAAAAACATAAAAAAACGCCTCACATAAAAATGAAAGACGTTTATTAGTCAATATGTTCTTTGTTTTAAAGAATCTCTAACAATTCAAGGTCAAAAACAAGATCTTGCCCTGCCAAGGGATGATTGCCGTCTAAGATGATATCATCAGCTTCTACTTTTGCAATTCTAAATTGTTGCTCTCCACCCTCAG